>NZ_JACTAC010000129.1 GCF_014486675.1 Flavobacterium macrobrachii | reverse complement strand
ATGCCCAGTGCTTCTTTTTTCGGTCTATGCAAACATTGCCATTTGTCCATTGTTTACAGGTGTCATTTCGCTAATAAAACTGTCCCACAAGTCAAGTGTCAAATTGAATTTATACTTCTCGTTTAGCGTTTCAAGTTCTGTTTGTAAGTCTGCTTTGTCAATTTGTTTTGCTAATTCTAAAAGGTCAATTCTCATTAAAACGTCTTTTGTAAAAGTCCTTTTAGCGTCCGGGAAAGTTACTGATTGCAAAAACTGAACTGTCGTATTGGAGTTTAAAAGAATTAATGCGTAAACGGCAAATTCTATTTTGTCAAAACCTATCAAATAACAAGTGTCGTCAAGCATTACAGGTTTATTGTCCTGTGGCAGAATAAGCGTAAAATGAAATGTCTTGTAAAGTCCTGATATGGCAACCTTGAAAGGTTTGAAAGAATAGTCTCCAATACCAAATATTGAAAACAAAGGTTTGTTATTATAGATACTTGATTTTCTTGCATCGAAATTTGCTTGATGCTCTGTCAGGTACTGATAAGTTTTAGGATATTCAGTTTTAATATATTTTGTTTCTTGTCCAACTTTTTTTTGAGTAACAATCGTAAACTTTCGTGTTTGATTAATTACTGTGTTTTTAAGGTCAGAACTTTTGAGAATACCGTAAACTAAACCATCTTCCAATTTCACTTCTTCATTAAGTCCATTTACATAATGTCCGTTCACTTTGTCTAACTCCATTACAGTAGAACAATCGTGTTTTAAACCTTGTCGCCAGACAAAAGGACATTCTCCGTCAATTTCTTTCGTGTGAATGTAAGTGTCAATGTTTGAAACAAATTTATCGTTCAACCAACCGAATTTGAGTTGAGATTTTAGATTGTTGTAAAAATCAAATTCTGTGCATTCAAATGTCGGTAGTGAATTTAGTTTGCAATAAAACAAAGCTGCTTCTACCGAAACATTAAACTCTTTTTTGCTATCAATACAGTGTTTTTCAATAGCTGAAATCTTGTAACGATTTTTGTTTTGGTCAAAGACAATGTTTTTGATAACAGAATTTTTAACCAACAACAATAAATTTCCTTTCATATTTTGAAAGGTCTCAATCATAGTCAGCGTTATAAATTCAGCAATATCGAAATTGCCTTTTCCTGTCATCGCATCTAAACCGCTATGATTTTTAAAATTTGTTTTTTTCGGAAGGTTTGTTGAATTTAAACTACCCAATTTTGAATTAGTTACCCAAGGTGGATTACCGATAACTAAAATATCGTTCGTTGAATGTTTCTTAGCTATTTCTTTAAAATCGAAATCAAAAACATTGCAATGAACTATTGAAATTTCTGGCTTGTTTGAATTTGGATTAGAAAGAAAAAAATCTGCAATGTTGAATTTGGTTTCCCAAACGTAAGGTTTGTAAATTTCAACACCGAAAATATTTTTAATACTTTTAAAGTTGCGTAATGAAGCAATAATAAAATTTCCCTTTCCACAGGTTGGCTCAATTACAACTTCTGGCGAAATGGTTTTTGAAGATAAGTGTAACGTAACTTTATTCGCCAAATCTGAATTGGTTTGAAAGTCGCCATATTCTGCTCTGTCGGGTTCTTCAACAATATTATTAGTAATTGAAAGAACTTCTTTAAGCCTTTCTAATTCTTCATCATTATCAAAAAAATGTATGATGCCAAAGGCATCATACATTTTTTGATTTGCCTTTTCAAAAGATGTAATCCTTTTCAGATTGTCATTTAAGTAATCTGAAACTTGATGAGTAATATTTGCTTCAAATACTTTCATCATTGAGGTTTATTATAGCTTACAATTTTGGTTATTCCTTTTACTTCATCTGTAAGAGTTACAATTCGTTGATATTGTAATCTCCATTGTAAAGCGTTTGAAATAGTCAAGTAACCCTGTTCAGGTGGAGTTTTTAAGATTTGCTCCGCTAATTTCGATAATGTTATTTCGTCTGCTGGGATATTTTTGTCTTGCAAGTAAGCAATAATGTCGGCTTCATTAGCTTTATCCTTAACCATTTCTCTTAAACGATAAGTTGTTGTATAGTCAGCCGTTCTTTCTTTTGCAACAAAAGAACAACTTACAAAATTCAAAGTTGCTGTTTTACTTTTCGGGTCGTCAGCTTTGTCGTAAACGAAAACAAGCAAGTTATAACCAAGCCCGAAAACCTTTTGTTTAGCGTCTTTGAAGGGGCAAGATGATTGAGGCTGTTTTATCGAAGTTACTTTGATGTCAGTTAAAATATCGTCAGAAGGCAGGTCAACACCGCTTGCAGAAGAACCAATTGTAACTTCGTATTTGTCGTTTAAGTGCTTTTGAAATTTCTGTTCAATCAGTGTCCCAACGGCTTTGCCGTCCGTTACTCCAAACAGTTCTTTGTGCTGAAACTTGGATTGTTCAGCACAGAAAATTTGGGCTTCTTTTATTAATGTTTCTATCGTTAATTTTTTCTTCATTCTTGTCTTAAAATGGATGTTGCTAAGTTAATATTTTTAAGGTTTAAATCTGTCCTGTTTAGTCGTCAAGTTTTACACAAAAGTTTGATGTCAAGCTACAATGTTCGTCTGTTGCACGGTCGTCATAGCATTGGGCATAACGTTTTGTGGCTTTGCATCAGGCGTGGCTAAAATGCTGATACTTTACCGTTATTAATTTACTTTGTTTTTTACTTTTTGTTGCGATTTTTCACTGTTGCCACGCTTGTGCAAA
>NZ_JACTAC010000128.1 GCF_014486675.1 Flavobacterium macrobrachii | reverse complement strand
TTGCACTATTGTAAATAACCGTAATACTGGTACTAATCCTAACTCAAGTTTTATTATAGTATTACCTTATAATAATGGATATTTTCAAAATAATATCATGACTAATAATACTTCGCCTAGAGTTTTATTAAACGGATATGTTTCAAACTGTGTTATAGATCAAACTATTGCGGCTAATAGTACTGCTAATCTTAGCACTACCACTCCAACTTTTATAAATGCTAATAATCCTACTGCTGCTCCTTTTGCTCACGATGATTATAACTATAGGTTAGCATCAGGTTCTGTTGGAATTAATGGCGGAAGTAATGGTTTTATCAGTCCACTTTATACACTTGATTTGAATGGTACTACAAGAATATATGATACAACTGTAGATGTTGGTGCTTATGAATTTAACCCATCATTGGGTATTGATGATGTAGAAGAAAAAAATAGAATTAATGTATATCCTAATCCAACTAATGGCATAGTAAACTTTGTTGGTATCACTGGAGATTTTGGTTACGAAATTTATAGTATTACAGGAGCATTGGTTAAAAAAGGAATAGTGACTACAACCAGTACTTTGAACATTAGTGATTTGAATGCTGGAGTTTATATTGTTAAAACATCAACATACGAGGCAATCAGGTTAGTAAAAAAATAATACAAATACATTCTTATTAATCAAAAACAGCGGAGAAATTCTCCGCTGTTTTTTTATGGACGAATTTCTAGATACTTTTTTTTCTGGTATTTAAAAAAAATAATCAAATAAACGAACAATATAAATCCAATATATTGATATTCAATACCTATATTTTTCTTAATCAAACCTTAAGAATTTATTTTAGTCGTTTGGCACAGCAATTGGAATAAGCTAAACAACAGAAACAATTTCTGTTCGAAGAAGCCGAAAATCGAAAGAGTAAGCAAAACGCATTAAATAACAATATTATGAAAACAATTACCTTATTAGTAGCAAGCGTTTTGATGACAACAACCATTGTAAACGCAACCGAAGTAAAATTTACTTCAACCGAAAATAGAATGAGAAACAATTTCGATGAGCCAATTTCATTTGTAGAACGCGGTATTGAGTTTTTTGTATTCTTGAATGGAGATTTTGATTTCAACACACGACCAGAGGATATCCATGGCGACTTTTTTTACAGAACAGCAGGCAAACGTGGAAGTGTAACTACAGTAAAGAGAACCTTTAACTATGGTACAAGAATTGAGCACGATAGTTTTGGAAGAGTTAGAAGAGTTGGTAATACCTTTATAAACTATGATCGATTTGACAGAGTAAATCGTATAGGTAGTGTTTATTTAAAATACAACCGAATAGGACTAGCACAAGTAGGAAACCTAAAGCTGATCTATAACAGAAGAGGTGATTTAGTTAATACATTAGGAAGTGTGAAAGGATGGAGAAACAATGGATATGCTTATAACGACGATTGGGATGTTGACTATAATCCAGTAGCTACTACAGACAACAACTATTACTACTACCGTCATGATGGTAAAAAAGCAGTCATAGAAGACGATAAATAATTTAAATTGAGTTAATAATTTTAGTTGGTTAGTTTTTAATGATGAATTCCCGCTGCGTTTTCACGCAGCGGGAATTTTTATTGATTTAACCACTTTATTAACAAAAAAATATTGATTAGATTTTTTTTATCTTTAAAAAAAATCTCCAAATAATACAATAAATACTTAAGGAAAAACAATAAAAGTTAATTAAACAATGAAGAATACAATTAAAAAAATTTTATTTTCGACACTGCTTTTTCTCTCCTTTTCAATTCAAGGACAAAATAACCACAAAAAAATCAAGATTATCTTATTAGGTACTTTTCATTTTAATCAAAGCATTGATAGCACAAGTAAGTTACATTCAAACTTATTTTCAGAAAAAAGACAGAATGAAATTTCAAATATTGTAAATAAACTTGCAAAATATAAACCAAACAAAATATTCCTGGAATTTAGCGAAAAGAATCAAGCCTATTATGATAGTATATATAACGATTATCTTCAAGGAAAAGAACCTATAAGATTAAAAACTAAGGCTAACGAGATTTTTCAACTTGGAATGAAAACTGCCAAACTTTTAAACCATAAAAAAGTAATTGGCATTAACTATCAACCAGAAGAATTATTAGATAGCAACTATAAACCAAATAATAAAGTCGATGAAGCAATAAGAAATCTGTATATTGCATTAGCTGCATTTAATGATGAAACAAGAACGAATTCAGAATTTTATGACCTAAAATATCCTTACAAACTCCCTAAACAAGACTCTCTATTGCAAAAAGTAAGTTTAGATAAATATTTATTACACATAAACTCTGAAAAAAAACTTCAACAGGCCGATTATTATGAATGGAACTATTTTCTGAGTATGGGTACAGGAAACGACATGAGCTCTATGGAATATGTAAGTACATTCTGGTATGGAGCAAACCTAAGAAACTTCAACAATATAGCAAGACAAATTAACTACAATGAAGACAACTGCTATTTAATAATCTATGGCTCAAATCATATACCTTTTTTAAAATACCTTTTTACTATGAACCCCTATTTTGAAGTACTCGATTTGGAACAGGTTTTAAAATAAAAAAAATTAAAAAGACCTCCAAATTAACTTGTTTATATCTCTCAAAATATAAAAAAGAATATTTGCAACAACTTTTAAAACATCATTTTAAATAAAAAATAAGATTAGTTTTCATTATACATTTTTACCAATTGATAACAACCATTTTAATAC
>NZ_JACTAC010000127.1 GCF_014486675.1 Flavobacterium macrobrachii | reverse complement strand
CAGCAGTTTGGCAAAATGGCGGGTTCAGTGCTAAATTCAAGTTCAGTTTTTCGATTGAACTTTTGTGCAAAACTGAACATTTGTGCTTCGATTTCCGCCACTTCGCCAAGCTGCAAACCGTTGTAGGCAACCCTATTGCCGAACTCGTTAAAAAACAAATTTACCAAAAAAATACTTGTTTTTAAATCCTTTATCTAAAAATATTTTGCTTCTACACAAAAAAACGTTTATTTTGTAATTAATTATAAATTTAAAAAAAATGAGTGAAGAATTGCATCAAAGAGATTTAATAGAAAAACCTGAAAAAATAGGAAAATGGGATTTCTATAATATTGGTGCGACTACTCTTAAGTCACTCAAAGAAAACAAAATAATTCCTAGTTTGGATTATAAAGAATTTGAAAGGAGAAAACCTGACGGGATTATTGTTTTTAAAAAAAATGTTGTTGCTGTACTAGAAAATAAAAGACCTTCTGAATTTAATACAGAAGCAAAAAAGAAAAAAGCAATACAACAAGGAATAGAAGTTTCGCAAAAACTAAAAGCTGAAATTTTAATTGTTACAGACACTAAAGAAACTATTTGGATTAATTCTTTAAATGGTGATTTGATTAAAGATGAGAATGGAAATAATTTAATTTATAATTTCAAAAAATCAGATGAAAATATTCCAAAAATTATAGAGAAAATTTTAGAGAGTTGCGACGAAACTAATTCACAACTTACATTACCAAAACTTAAAGATCCTTCTCCACTTGCAAAACAGGTATGGCAAGACATTTGGTCTGTTAGTGGTGCAACTCCAGAAAATTGTCTATATACTTTTGTAGAGTTATTTATTTTTAAATATTTAAGTGATTTAAATGTATTAACAGGTATTTATAATTTTGATAATTTAATAAAACAATATGAAACTAATACATCTGAAGATGTATTAGAGTTTTACGCAAATACTATTAGGAAAAAGATAAAACAACTTTTTCCTATGAATGAAAAAGACAAAACAACCATTATAAACGGAACAATATTTGTCAGCAAAGATGAAAAAGCAGTTGAAGGATATAGTGCGGTTTTTAAAAAAATTCTTGAAAAATTTCAAAACGAAGGAAGGTTACAGAATATACATCACGATTTTAAAAGTAAAATTTTTGAAAGTTTCTTAAAAGAAAGTATTAGCAAAAAAAATTGGGGGCAATTTTTCACACCACTTAAAGTAGTTCGTGCTGTTTCTAAAATGGTAGAAATAAAAGAAGGTATGACAATTTGTGACCCAGCTTGTGGAGTTGGGAAATTCTTGCTTGAACCTATTTTACTTGATATAAAAAGATTTTATAAAGTTGAAAATAATAAACTAAAACCACTAATAAAACTTGTAGGTTTTGATAAAGGTTTTGACAAAGATGAACAAAAAACAATCATATTGGCTAAAGCCAATATGCTTATTTATTTGTCAGACCTTGTAAAAGATTACTCATTAATAACTGAACAATTTTCAGATGTATTTAATGAAACGTTTTTATTAAAAACAAATTCAATATTAGGTACATTATCTGAAAATATAGTTGAAGAGTATGATTTGGTATTAACAAATCCGCCATATGTAACAAGCGGTAGTAGCAACCTAAAAGAAGAAATTGTAAAGAGTGGTTTAACTACTCATTACAAAGTAAATGCTACAGGAGTTGAAGGACTTTTTATGGAATGGATTATTCGTTCTTTAAAATTAGGCGGTAAAGCATTTATTATTGTTCCTGATGGCTCTCTAAAAAGAGCAAACGATAATAAATTAAGAAAGTTTTTAATAGACGAATGCTTTATTGATTGTTTAATTTCTTTACCAAAAAATACATTTTTTTCAACACCACAAAAAACATACATTTTAGGTATTACAAAGAAAACTGATAAATCTGTTTCGCAAACTGAACCTGTTTTTACATATTTAGTTAGTGATATTGGAGAAACATTAGATGTTTATCGTTTTGATACTGAAAATAATGAGTTAGATGAGGCTTCTAATCTATTCAATCAATTTAAAGGTGCTAAAAGTTTTTTTAAAACTAAAGATAAAAGATGCAAAGTTCAAGAATTTAATAAATTTGTTGAAAACATTAACACAAATTGGTTAGTTGACGATTGGTGGACAAAAGAGGAAAAAATAAAATTAGGTATTTCAGAAGAAGATAAAGTCTATGATTTACCAGAACTAATTAATGAATTTAAACAGTTACAAGATTTTTTAATGTCTGAAATTTCAGAATTAGAAGCTTTTAAATTTGATATAAAAGAAGTTGTTAAATATAAAAGTGTCAAACTATCTGAAATTGTAGAAATGCAAAGAGGAAATTCAAAGTACACAAAAAGTTATATTTCATCTAATAAAGGTGATTTTCCTGTTTATTCTTCAAAAACAGAAGGAGAAGGAATAATGGGTTATACTAATTCATTTGAATACGATGAAGAATGTTTAACATACACAACTAATGGTGTTCACGCAGGTAAAGTATTTAAAAGAAAACAGCATAAATTTAGTATGAACGGTGATTGTGCAATTATCAGAATTTTACCAAAATATAAAGATTTATTAGATTACAATTTTTTATATTTTGAAATACAAAAATTATTGATTGAGAAAAATTTTAATTGGGAAAACAAAGCAACACCAAACAAAGTCTATCCGCTTAATATAAATATTCCTGTTTCAAAAAAAGGGGTTTTTGACATTAACATTCAAAAGGAAATCTCAAAAAAATACGAGCAAGTTGAAACACTAAAATCTGAATTACTCAATAAGACAAACGAAATAAAAAAGGTAACTTTCAAACTGTAAAAAAGGGCAGCCTACAAT
>NZ_JACTAC010000126.1 GCF_014486675.1 Flavobacterium macrobrachii | reverse complement strand
TACCATTTGTGTTCAAAATTACCCAACACCAGCAAACGATTTATGTTCGGGAGCAATTGCTTTAACACCAAACACCAGTTGTGTAGGAACATCGGGAACGTTTAGTGGTTCGAGCAATACGGGAACCACAACTACTTGTTTTGCAAATTCACTTCAAGATGTTTGGTACAGTTTTGTAGCAACAGATCCTACAATGAGTATAACAGTGACCAATGGAGTGAGTCTCAATTTAGGAATGGAAATCCTAACAGGTTCATGCAGTGGAGCAAGTTTCGTTTGTGATAACAGTTCTACTAGTACTACAAATGAGTTCTATTTGAACAATAATTTTACAGTGGGTCAAACGTATTACGTTAGAGTTTTTCAAACTGAAGCATCGCTAGTAACCTCATTTTTTAACATTTGTGTTCAAAATTACCCAACACCAGCAAACGATTTATGTTCTGGAGCAATTGCTTTAACACCAAACACCAGTTGTGTAGGAACATCGGGAACGTTTAGTGGTTCGAGCAATACCGGAACAACAACTTCTTGTTTTGCAAATTCACTTCAAGATGTTTGGTACAGTTTTGTAGCAACATCGCAAACTATGAGTATAACAGTAACCAATGGAGTAAACCTCAATTTAGCAATGGAAATCTTAACAGGTTCATGCAGTGGAGCAAGTTTTGTTTGTGATAACAGTTCGAGTAGTACAAACAGTGAGTTTTATGAAAGTAATTCATTTACCATTGGGGAAACCTATTACGTTAGAGTTTTTCAAACGGAAACATCGCTAGTAACTTCATTTTTCAACATTTGTGTTCAAGGTCCAACTTTAAATATTGAAGAAAACGAGATCAATAATTTTACTATTTATCCAAATCCTGTAACTGATTTTATAGAAATAGATACAAATTCAATTATTAAAGAAGTAAATTTATACACTATAAGTGGTCAATTGATATTGCGTTCCAATCAAAAAAGAATATCCACGATACAACTGCCAGAAGGGATTTATTTGATTAGGATTGAGGACGAAAACGGAAGTTTTGCAACTAAAAAACTTATCAAGAAATAATAAAAAAAAACGGAATTTATGTTCCGTTTTTTTTATGCCTGCGCTATTTTAATCTGCAAGATGGTAGCAATGCTCAACGCTTGGGTTTTAATTTGCTCTGCTTTTTCGCCTTTAAAGTTTTCATCTACCGAAGCATAAAAATGATGCAACCAAATGGTGAACAACTCCGGTGTGAGTTTCGATTTTACATTTACATCTAGGTGAAGCTGGGTTAAATTATTAGTATAACCGCCAGTACCAAGAATAGCCTGCGACCAAAACTTGACCAACACCTGCAAATGTTCCTCTAAGTGAAGATGAATAGGGATTATCTCAGTAAAAATGTAACTAATACGCTCGTCAGCAAACAGTTTTTTATAAAACTCATCTACCAGTTTATATAAATCGTCTTGGGTTTGAATATCGTTCATAGCTACTAAATAAAACACAAAGGTACTCCAATTAGCAACCCATTAAAATGATTAATATCATTCTTTAGTAAATTGACTTTGTTTGCGGGTACGGATTTTAAATCCGCGCATTGGGGTTATTCTAAAGGCCAATTTTCATTAAATGCTTCATTACTTATTTCCTTTTCTTCTTCAGAAGTAATTTTATATTTTTTTAGTATTTCAGTTTTGTATTTTTTCATTAAACGCTTTGTTTCAACATCAATTTTGTCGTATTCAATTTTTAGTTTTTCTTTACTCAAATTTAGTTCGAAAGCTTTATCTTCTTCATTTCTTTTGTATTCATTTGCCTTATCTTCTGCTTTTACAATTTCTTTAAAAAATTCTCTTCTTTCTTCTTCTTTTAAACCAAATTTGTTTTCCGATTTGTTTTTTTGAAGTAAATACTCATCTAAATCTTTATTTAACAAATTATAACTGATTTCATATCCTTCTCGGTCATTTCCTTTTGCAATTTCTGCATCAACATTTCCAAGTTTACCTTGTTTTGCCCAAATTGCAGTTCCGATATCAAACGAACTATTTGTTAAACTTTCATCGCTGTAAATATTTATGATTATTTCATCAATGTCATTATCTTCAGAGGATAATTTGTTAATAAACTTTTCTATAGTAGGTTTAAGATTAGCTTCTTTTAATTTATTAGTAAATGCAATTTTGTATAGCATTTTTTTATTAATTGGTAAATTCTGAATTTCAGTTGTTGAATATTCTGAAAGTGATTTTTTACCAAATGCTTTTCTACTTAAATCCTCTGTATTTATGACTTTAAATTCAGCATAATCTATATTTTCAATATGCTCTTTTTTTTCTAACAAGTTTTCTGTTTTTTTTTCTTCTTTACAACTTATGTGTAATACTAAAAATAGTAGCATTAACGGTTTTAAAATTTGTTTTCTCATTTTGTTTATATTTGATTTCTCCAGTCGTTTTTAAAATTTATCACAACACTTAAATTGGCGCATATTTCATTTTCAAATACTTATTATCCTTTATAAGTATTCATCCATGTAAATATATAAAAAAAGTAACTACTCCGTTACTTTATGTATCTGTTTATAAACCCTCAATTGACTTTCTAGTTCCTTTATATGTTCCTCTTTTTCTTGCAGTTGGGCTTTTAGGGCTTTTTCGGCTTTGGTTTCATAGACTATGCCCAGTTGTTCGCCTAGTTCCATCAAAAAATTGTGTTTCACCGCCTGACTAATACGCCAAAGGATAATAAATTGAAAACTGGTTTGTTTAAAATATTGATTAAGCGAATTAGGTGTGATGTCTAAATACTTAGAAACACTCAATTTCTTGATTTTGTTTTGCTCAATGTGCCATTGAATGTAGTTTCCAAGAGGTTTTGGATCTTCCTTTCGTTTTTTTTGGTATCGTTTGCCGTTGTCTATCATGGGCTTAGGAATAAATTGAATTCAAATATACATAAAAAATCAGTTTATATATACTTATACTTAATTTAGTTTAGTATAATACTTAATTTAATTTAGTTTTATACCTAGCTAAG
>NZ_JACTAC010000125.1 GCF_014486675.1 Flavobacterium macrobrachii | reverse complement strand
AGCAGTTTGGCAAAATGGCGGGTTCAGTGCTAAATTTAACATTCGGAATTCTAATAAACATTATTGCTAAATTGAAAGTAAGTGATTCTAAATCCGCCACTTCGCCAAGCTGCAAAACGTTAGCGGTAATTGTAAAACCGCTACTCATATATGTATTCTGAAACAATGGCAAACTTCTTATTCGCACGTTTTGGAATACCATTTTCATCACATTGCAATGTTACCTTAATCGGGTCTTTAAAACCTTTGACATAAGGAACTATTACAACCGTACCTATCGAAATATCCTCAATTGCTGGCTCGGTAATTACAACCAAATGTTTATCACCTCTGCCATTTGTTAATTTTTGCACTTCAAATTCTTTTTCCATAAACAACTACCGCTAACACATAATATAAAATAGCTGGGTGTCAGTGGGTTTATTAGCCAGCTTGCTACTTGTTAGTTTTTTTGGCGTGGGATAGGTCAGTAGCTTCAAATCCCAGCCATTTCATATTATCAACGTTAGGCGATATGCTAAAACAACCGCACTTGCGAAACGAAATCATCATATCTTTTGCACGATTTGTTAAAATATTCTTCATCAACTTCAAAGCCTACAAAATTTAGTCCGTTTTTATTCGCTGAAATTCTTGAACTTCCAGAACCTAAATGAGTATCTAAAACTTTTGCTCCAGCTTCTAATTTTGCAAACTGAAAACAAAAATCATATAATGAAATAGGTTTTTGAGTTGGGTGTATTTTATCAATATTTCCGTAAGCTTCAACTCTACTCATTCTAAATGCTTTTGCTGAATTATCAAAAGAAGTCCAAGCAAACTCAAAATCTGCACCGCTAAACATTTGTATTTTATCCCAAATAATCATTCCTCTTGTTGGTGGTAAATTATCTAAAAAATAGTTTCCGCCCCAAATAATTTGATTTTTAGAAACCCTAAATAATTCAATCCAAAAATCATCAGTTGGTAAAACATCCCAATCAACGTGTCTTTCAGTTCTTACAAATTTGCTTCCTCTTTTTTCGCCGCTTAATAAACTATGACCAATTCCGTATGGTGGGTCGATACAAGCCAAATCAAAATATTTATCAGGATAATGCTTCATTCCCTCAATACAATCCATAAGATAAACCTCCGAAGTAAAAGCACAATCGCCTAACACGTGTTTGGCAATATGCGGGGTTTGTTCTTTAATTATTTGTTCAGTCATTTTTGTTGTGTTTTGTGATTAATCGAAAGTTTTGGTATATTTAACCCGCACATCGCCAAGCACGGGAACGTTATAGCCAACCTTAAAAAACGACACGACAACTGTCACACCTTGAAACTTTGAGTATCTAACTGTCAAACATTAAAACAGACAGTATGAACAGATTTATTTTAATCGGACTTGCAACGGCTTTTATGCTGTCTTGCAACTCATCAACTCAAAACAAAAAGGAAATGACAATGGAACAACAAACGGCAGGAATGGTGGAAATCACCACATTTAAACTCAATCAAGGGGTTACGAGAAAAGACTTTGAAATATCTGCACGTTCAATGCAAAAGGACTTTTTAGAGAAGCAAAACGGGTTTATAAAAAGGACTTTGACTGTTTCAGAAGACAGCACTTGGACTGACGTAGTTTTTTGGAAAGACCAAGAAAGTGCAGAGAAAACAATGAAACTTTCGGAAACATCAGAATTGGTTCTTCCTTTTATGGAGAAAATTGATTTCAACTCTGTTAAAATGAACCTTACAACCCCAGTCATCATTGAAGAATGAACGCAAAGCAATTAGAGCAATGGATTTTAGGCAACTATCAGGGCGTAATCGTAACAGATGCTTATCGTGAGCGAAGTTTCTTTTATAATCCTGATGGTTCCCTGCCAAAGGGAATATACTTTGCTACAATCAAAGAAAGTGACGGACCCAATGACAAGACTTCCAATTTAGACAGAGAAGGAATTTATCGTTTAAGTCTTGGTGTTGAAAAAAAGCAATACCAAAAACTATTTGGTGAAATTCCTAAACGACCAGCAAAAGGCGAGATAGTAGAACTTGATTTTGATTTCACCACAACGGGTATGTTGATGCCACACCCTATTTATGCTTGGTTAGGTTGGGTTTGTATCAATAATCCAGACAGTGAAAACTTAGATTTTTTGAAACATCTTTTTGATATTTCTTACCAAAACGTATTAGTAAAATTCGCAAAGAAAAAATGAGTAATCCATTTCAAACCAAATATCAAGACAAAGACGACAATGAACTGATTGCACAAGCAAGGGAAGGTTCAAAAATCGCCTTAGAAACATTGATAAAAAAGCACCAACATTACATTTACAATGTGGCTTTAAAGATGACATTGAGCCCATTTGATGCAGAAGATGTAACACAAGAAGTGTTGATAAAAGTCATTACTAATCTTGCTCAATTTAAAGGCGAAAGCAATTTCAGAACTTGGTTATACCGCATTACTTTCAATCACTTTCTGAAAATGAAAAAGGTTTGGTTAGAAGATTACATTATTTCTTTTGACCAATATGGCAGTGAACTTG
Source organism: Flavobacterium macrobrachii (assembly GCF_014486675.1). Classification (GTDB taxonomy): domain Bacteria; phylum Bacteroidota; class Bacteroidia; order Flavobacteriales; family Flavobacteriaceae; genus Flavobacterium; species Flavobacterium macrobrachii. Next base: position 555 of record NZ_JACTAC010000125.1, on the reverse strand, counting down.
GACAAATGCCAGATACAGACCTTTCCGATTTGGAAAAAGCAGAGATGAAAGAATTGATACAAGAAGCCAACATCAGTTGTATGAGCGGAATGTTACTGTGTTTGGATAGAGAACAACGCTTGGTTTACGTTTTAGGAGAAATATTTGGTATTGACCATACAATAGGCTCACAAATGTTGAACATTACCAAAGACAATTTTCGTCAAAGACTTTCAAGAGCAAGAAGAGACCTTTATAATTTTATGAATAACAAATGTGGCTTAATCAACACTTCAAATCCTTGTCGTTGCGACCGAAAAACAAAATCATTCATTAAAGCAGGTTGGGTTGATAAAGACAAAATGAAGTACAACACTTCATACCTAAAAAAGATAAAGGAAGAAGCCCCAAAAAAAGCAGAAGACCTTTGCGACCTGACAGAAATTGAATATGCTGACCTTTTCAGAAACCATCCGTTTCAGGAAAAAGAACATCATAAAAAACTTTTTACTAACTTGCTTACGGACGACAGAATTTCAAACTTGTTTAACCTGAATTGAAAGAAAGGCTGGCTAT
>NZ_JACTAC010000124.1 GCF_014486675.1 Flavobacterium macrobrachii | reverse complement strand
GTTAGACGCGTTTGCTTACCAGTTAGACACGTTTGCTTACCAGTTAGACACGTTTGCTTAGCAGTTAGACGCGTTTGCTTAGCAGTTAGACGCGTTTGCTTAACAGTTAGACACGTTTGCTTAACCGACAGACGCGTTTGCTTGACCGACAGACACGTTTGCTTAACCGACAGACGCGTTTGCTTGACCGACAGACACGTTTGCTTGACCGACAGATGAGTTTGCTTACCAAACGTTTTTTGTAAATAATAAAATAGTACACAAAAACTACCACACTAGCAACCGCTTTTAAACACCATTAGTCTATAAACCAAAAAACCACGACAAAGCCGTAGCTCTCGTGGTTTTTCGCTAAATATAAAGTAGTTATGCCATCGAATGAAAACCAATACTATTCCCTTCAGTATCCATAGCAATGCCACAGTAACCGTGTTCTCCAATAGCCATTTTCTCTTGAAGCACCGTGCCTCCAGCCGCAGCCACTCTAGAAAGTTCAACCGAGCAGTCATCACAACCAAAGTAAACAAGCGTTCCACCATCGCCAGGTTCCATACCATTCATCTTGCATAAAGCACCACTAATGTTGGCTCCATTTTCACTCCAAGGGAAACAAAGCATCTCTAGGTCACCAAAGTCACCCGGAGTTTCCATAGGCGTCATACTTATGGACAATACAGTCTCATAAAACTTTTGGGCACGTGCCATGTCAGACACATAAATCTCTACCCAAGCAAAAGGATTTTTCATAATTCTTAAAATTTTATAGGTTGGTGTTTGTTTTTCAAACATAGTACTTTTTTGATATAAAGTCAATTAACTTGTGGTTTCCTTCTTGTAAAATAATCATTAATTAACCCTCATGTCTATTTGAGTACCTTGATAATCTATCAAATAATACTGCTTTCTACCGTCTATTCGGTTCAATCCTCTATAAATAGTATCATAATAATAGCGATCAGAAAAATCAGTATGCTTATCCAGCGGAATGATAATCTCACCTTTAAAATTACAAACCGCCATTTGCCCATTTTGATAAATCATAAAATAAGTACCACCCAAATATTTAAAATGATAATAACTATAGGGTAGAATAGTGGTATTAGTAGCAATGTTTAACAACGACAAATCTTTACCTCTTTTGCTGTTCAGTTTACCAACGATTACAAAGTCTTTATGATAACTCTTCTCCAAATAGTCATACTCAATCGGAACCAAAGGTTTAAAATCATTATTCAATAAACCATACTTATTTTCTTTTCTAACAATAAAGTAGTGGTTATTCTTAGCGTCATAATCATGATCAATCGGCATCGTCATTTCACCATATGGGCTATGTTCTTCAATAGTACATTCGGGTGTAATCTCTTCATAAGCCTCAGCAGTAAGTAGCTTACCATCAGTATCGATAAGCGTTTCAAGTCGATCATTAATAGCCTTAAAAAACGCAAATCCACTACTATATCGTTTAAAATAACCCTCAATCCGTTGATGAACAAAAGGAACAATCTCCTTTCCTTGACTATCAACTACACCAAACTTGTTCGCTATTTTAGCAATCATAAAATCCGGTCCCGAAGAACCAAAATAATCAAAAACAAACTCCGTCAAAGGTTTTAAATCACTACTGTACAACGCCGTTTTACCACCTTTTTTTATTTTATATACCTTGTTAAACGCTTCAATACCTTCATATACATCCGGCAAAAGAAGGTTTCCTTTATAATCCATTATAGTATAGGCTTTATCTTTTATACCAATGAGCTTATCCGGCTGACTTTGTATCAAATAATTATATTCCAATGGCAAAATCAACTCATTCGAAGGCAAATGAACCAAACCTTGTCTATAATTTTTACCATCCACTTTCCCCGATACTATTGCATATCCGTTTTCCAGCTTTTTGTTAATAGTTCCATGCGGCGTTATTTCGGCTTGCTCTTTCGGAGTTCTATCACTAGAGTAATTATAGCGGTTGTCTTCAACCACTTCTATAGATTCGTTTAAACTAGGATCAGTTTTTTTGTTGAGTAATTTGCCTTTCGGCGAAAAGTAGAGTTCTTGATCACCTTTTTGGGCAATAATAATCGAGTCAACTACAGCTTCTTTCTTATGCTTGCGTTTAATACTCTTTTTTTCCAATCCACGAATGTAGTCATACTCCATCGGCAGGATAACCTTCCCCAGATTAGAAATTAAACCATACTTTTTACCAATCTTCACCGGAAAGTTCTCGTGAAACCCAAACATAACAGTGGTGTACCCAATGTTCATCCCTTCAATACCATCATATAGAGCAGGAGTAACCTCAATACCACTATCGTTTAAAATACCCAGTTTTTTATTTTTGATATAAATAGCATATACCAATAATGGTTTAGTAGAAACCGTGTCAAACGCAGAAATCGCTTGATACTTTTTACTCTTCAACAAGGCTTGATAATCCGCCTTAGAAAGTTCACCTTTTGAGTTATAATGCAGTTTTTTCTGCGCCGATGCAGTTCCAACCAAACCAATGGCTAAACAAAAAACAAAGGTTTTAAGTAAAAATGAAAAGTTTGTCATAATAAATAATGTAGCCCAATATAAAAAAGGCATAGCACTCCAAATATAACCAAATAAACCACAAACAAAGTTGATGGCAATAAAAAAAAGCGGCTTCCATTGAAAACCGCTTTATAAACAATAGTTAGTTTATATTCTTTAACTTTAAACCTCAAACTTCCAACCTCCAACTTCCAACAATACTTTTAATAATAATAGTAATTGTTGTAGTGATACTACTTGTTGCTTTTATGTTACCATTTGTGGGGTTTGCGACAATGATAGGATACATCATTAAAAACTCACTACAAAAAAAGACACTCGATTTTTTGCACCATGAAAAAATAGAAATGGAAAAGAAATTCTTTGATTTAAAAAAAAGAGAACTTCAAACAAACCATTTTTTTTCAATTGATTAAATAACCAATGATGTTATATACAGTTGCATCAAAGCAATGTCTAATAAATTTTCAGGACATATCTATTCTCAAAACGGTTCACCCATCATTTCCTTTCAAATAATAGATATAGGAATTTATACAAACAGCAGAATTATTGCAAGTACTACTGATTTTAAAATCTATTTTGAATATAAAAACAATGAAAACCTAGTATTTTACAACGATGTGTATTTAGGCAAAATAATAAACAATACTACTATTGTAGATGACACCTATCAATCATTAGGAAGGTTTAATAGAAACAACATAAATAATGAGAATAGATTTGCAATAGAACTAAATGGAAAACCAGCGCTACTATTTAAAAACTCCGATAAAAAAAACTATAGAGAAGCACCACAAATAGCTTTGCTTGTTAACTTAATTACACAAGCAAACGAAATAGAATTAATATGGGTAACTGCATTATCAATTTTTGAATCCATTTACTTTGGATTTGAATTTACTTCTTAAAC
>NZ_JACTAC010000123.1 GCF_014486675.1 Flavobacterium macrobrachii | reverse complement strand
GCTCTATCTTTACTGCTCTAGTGTAATAAATGTATGTTGTGTAACAAGATTAAAAAAAAATTAAAAATTAATATAATCTTAAAATAACAAAGACTAATAATTACGTAACTTTACAATGTACTTAATAAGTCCGTTTAAAGTTTGTTCACGTGATTTCGGCTTGATAATTGCAATATTCGTTTTTGGAAGTGCGAAAAAAACGTTGTTCAGAAGGTCGTAAAAGTTGTTTAATAAGTAAAAAATTCATTTTATAATAAAACTCATCATGGTCAGAATCGAGTATTTCGTGGTTAAGCTTGCTTTTGTCAATTATTATACTCCTAAAGCCTAAGTATTCAACATCGAAAAAGTAATTAATTAAATCCATGTAAAAATTAATTTTTCTAGAGGATACTTTTGTCCATTTTATTTCAAAATTTTTTGGTAAACCATGTTTTATCTTAAACTCTCTTATTCTTCTGAAAACAATGTCTTTTTTGTCAGTAGGGCATGTTATAGCACCTAATCCCATGATTATATTTTTTTCGTTTTCTAAATGTGAACTTTCATCACAGTATATACTTGTTCTGTTGCTCATGATAATTGATTAAGTGTCAAATTTATAAATAGTATGGAAATATTTAATTAATTGTTAAAAACAAAAAATAAAAAGTTTCAAACATACTTATAGTTATAATCAGTTTTTCGGAAATATCCCAGCAAAAAAAAGCAAAGAGATGGTTGATTTTTACTAGTTTGTGTTTTAAAAACTGGAAAATAAGGATAATTAATTATAATTGAGAGAGTAAATTTTAATTGATTTTAGGGGAATTTTAGGGGAGTAATAAAGTAAAAAATCTCTAAATTATTGAATTTCAATATTTTAGAGATTTTTAAAGTACCCGGAGTGGGAATCGAACCCACACTCCTAAGAACACGAGTTTGAGTCGTGCGCGTCTACCAATTCCGCCATCCGGGCATTACGGTATTTGTGTTTTGTGGGTGCAAATGTAAATAAAAATTCTTCATAGAATCAAAAAAATACTTAAAAATATGCTTTCAGAGTTGAATTTAATTCCTAAATTTGCACCGCGTAAAAGCAACACACAACTAACTAACTACATTCGAGGAGATTATAATTGTTATGCTAAATGCAAAATGATTTGAATTAATCGAAATAAAAACAACAAATTATAATGTCGCATTTTGAACCTGAAGCAAAGATATTTGCATGTTCGCAAAGCGTTCATCTAGCCGAACAAATAGCTAAAAACTATGGAGTTCCACTAGGAAAAGTAACGTTCTCAAAATTTAGTGATGGTGAAATTCAACCTTCTTTTGAAGAATCAATAAGAGGAATTAGAGTTTTTATTGTTTGTTCTACTTTTCCAAGTGCAGATAATTTAATGGAATTATTGTTGATGATTGATGCAGCAAAAAGAGCATCAGCAAGACATATAACTCCGGTTATTCCATATTTTGGCTATGCAAGACAAGATAGAAAAGACAAGCCTAGAGTTCCAATAGGAGCAAAACTAATAGCAAAATTATTGGAAACTGCTGGAGCAACCCGAATTATGACGATGGATTTACACGCAGATCAAATTCAAGGTTTTTTTGAAAAACCAGTTGATCACTTGTTTGCTTCCACAATCTTTTTGCCTTATGTGAAAAGTTTACAGTTGGAGAATTTGACAATAGCTTCTCCAGATATGGGTGGATCAAAACGAGCATATGCTTATTCTAAGTTTTTAGAATCGGATGTTGTAATTTGTTACAAACAACGAAAAGCTGCTAACATCATTGATACTATGGAATTGATTGGTGAAGTGAAAGGAAGAAATGTTATTTTGGTTGACGATATGGTTGATACCGGAGGAACTTTGGCAAAAGCAGCCGATTTGATGATTGAAAAAGGTGCAATAAGTGTTAGAGCGATTTGTACTCATGCTATCCTTTCGGGTGACGCTTATGAAAAAATAGAAAACTCAAAGTTGACCGAATTAATAGTTACCGATTCTATTCCATTAAAGAAAGAATCAAACAAAATAAGAGTGGTAAGTTGTGCGCCACTTTTTGCAGAAGTAATGAATATGGTGCAGCACAACAGTTCCATTAGTGGGAAATTTTTAATGTAATAATATTGCTGCCTATAAGCAATCCTATTCATTAAAGTGAACAAGTATTTTATTATTAACTATAAATATTTTTAAATGAAATCGATTACGATTAAAGGACAAGAAAGAGAAAGCGTAGGCAAAAAAGCTACTAAAGCCTTACGTGATGCTGGAATGGTTCCGTGTGTTATTTACGGAGGAAAACAACCAGTACATTTTGCAGCAGAAGAAAAAGCATTCAAAAGCTTGGTTTACACTCCAAACGCACACACTGTTGTAGTGGATTTGAATGGAAAAACAACTGATGCTATTTTACAAGACATTCAGTTTGATCCAATATCAGACAAAATTCTTCACATTGATTTCTTCCAATTGGATGAGAAAAAAGAAATCATCATGGAAGTACCAGTTAAAATTGTTGGTACATCTCCAGGTGTATTATTAGGAGGTGATTTACGTTTAAACCAACGTAGATTGAAAGTAAAAGCTTTACCTAAAAACCTTCCTGATTTTGTTGAAGCAAACATTTCAGAATTACAAATGGGTAATAAATTGTATGTTACTAAATTAGAAGTAAACAATTTCAAATTAATGCACCCAGATAACACTGTAGTTTGTCAAGTGAAGATTTCTCGTGCGGCAATGAAAGCAGCTCAAGAAGCAGCAAAAGCAGCAAAAGCTCCAGCAAAAGGAAAGAAAAAATAATTTTCAAAACCTTATACAAAAGAAAGCATCAGTTTATAACTGGTGCTTTTTTTATTTTACAATTATTTTGGATTATTTTTGCCAAATGAATTTTTGGAATAGATTTTTCGGAAAAAGAAATAGTCAAGAAACGAACACAATGAAAAAAATTTTAATTGTTGGACTGGGCAACATTGGACAAGAATATGAAAATACAAGACACAATATTGGTTTTAAAGTATTGGATTATTTAGCCAAAGAAGAAAGTATAACTTTTCAAACACAAAAGTTAGGCGATGTAGCCGAATACAATATCAAAGGTAGAAAGTTATTTTTGCTAAAACCAAGTACGTATATGAACTTGAGTGGAAAAGCGATAAAATATTGGATGGAAAAAGAGAATATTGAAAAAGAGAATATTTTAGTAATAACAGATGATTTAAATTTGTCTTTTGGAACCATTCGAATAAAGGCAAAAGGAAGTGATGGTGGACATAACGGTTTAAAAAGTATTCAGGCCGTTTTAAATACTGTTGAATATCCACGATTTCGTTTTGGGATTAGTGATCAATTCAAAAAAGGACAACAAGTGGATTATGTTCTTGGCGAATGGACATCTGAGGAAAATTCTATACTAATAGAACGATTAGAAGTAGCGGCAAAGGTAATTCGGTCATTTGCCTTGGCAGGTTTAAGTAATACTATGAATGAATATAATGGGAAATAAAAAAGCTCCGAAAATT
>NZ_JACTAC010000122.1 GCF_014486675.1 Flavobacterium macrobrachii | reverse complement strand
ATAATGCACTACGGGTATATATAATCTTTTTGTTCCAGGTGGACATTCTGGACAGAATGGAGCAACACTATTATTACTCATTTGTGAACCAGAATAAAGGTTGTAATCAAAATAACTTAAATGATTTACATTCAAATTAAGTAAACTATTTACTTTTTCCACACCATCAGGATTAATGTATTTGTACTCTCCTACTAAAACATCTTCATAATATTGATATTCACCGGGTCTTGATAACATCATTTCTCTTTTTCTGAATCTGATTTCTAGTTTTTCTAATCCGTTTACATAAATCCACGTTCCTACAAATTGATTAAAAAAATTTGGTATGTCTTTATAATAAGCATTGACTGGTGTGTTCATCTCATCTTTATCATTGTAAAGGTCTAATATTGGCGATTGTGCATTAAATGATGCACAGATAAGCAGTAATAAAACTATTTTTTTCATTTCTTTTTTTATAATTGATGAAAAGAATTCAAAACAAAAGAAGCCGTCTTACAAATTAAGACGGCTACTCTATTTATGGCTGTTTTATCAACGTATAAAACCCATAAGGAACACTAAAATCTCTAAACGTAGAAGGCGAATCTACATTTGCTTTATTCTCGTTGCTAGCTGGACTCATATGTTCTAGTTGTGCAATTATTTTTTCGACTCCATTTTCAACCACTCTTCTTATGATCAATGCTGCGTCTAAACCAAAATCATCATTAGCAGGTTCATCAAAAAACATATATAATCTTTTTGTTCCTAGTGGACACTCTGGGCATTGGGGAGCAAATCCATAATTATCTAGCTGAAATCCTGAATATAAATTATAAGCTCTTTTGTTAAAATGATTTATACTCAAATTCATCAAGCTGTTTACTTTTTCTACACCTTCTGTATTAATGTATTTGTACTCTCCCACTAAAACATCTTCATAAAATTCTACACCACCAGGAGAGAACATCATCTCTCTTTTTCTAAATCTAATTTCTAGTTTTTCTTGACCATTTTCAAAGATCCATGTTCCCGCAAATTGATTAAAAAAATTTGATATGTCTTTATAATATGCATTTGCGATTGTAGTTTGATAATTTGGATCATCATGCATATTAATTATTGGCGTTTGTGCATTACATGATGCACAGATAAGCAGTAATAAAACTATTTTTTTCATTTCATTTTTTATGATTGATGAAAAGAATTCAAAACAAAACGGCTTATGTATTTATGGCTGTTTTATTAACGTATAAAAACCATAAGGAACACTAAAATCACGAAACGTTGAAGGTGAGTAGATATCTTCTTTACTTCTGCCATTATGAGCTTTTATATGTTCCAGTTGAGCAATAATTTTTTCAACCCCATTTTCAACTACTTTTCTGAGGATTAATGCTGCCTTTAAACCAGAGTCATCATTAGCAGGTTCGTCAAAAGACATATACATTCGTTTAGTTCCTGGTGGACACTCTGGGCATTGAGGCGCAAAACCATAATTGTCCAATTGTGTGATAGAATGCAAATTATAATCAAAACGACTAACATGGTTCAAATTTAAATTGAGTAAACTATTTACTTTTTCAACACCTTCTGGATTAATGTATTTGTATTCTCCTACTAAAACGTCTTCATAATATTCAACACCACCTGGAGAGAACATCATCTCTCTTTTTCTAAATCTAATTTCTAGTTTTTCCATTCCATTTTCAAAAATCCAAGTTCCTATAAACTGATTTTGAAAGTTGTCCAAGTCCTTGTAATAAGCATTTGAAGTTCTACCTTGGTAATTGGGTTTATTATAAATATTAATAATTGGGTTTTGTGCTGTACAAGAGCTACTGATAAGAAGTATTAAGATTATTTTTTTCATTTTTATTGTTTTTTTAATTACACGGTATTTCTGTTAAATTTCCATTTGTATCAAGCATTTGTTCCTTCCATCCAGATATTTCTCTGATGCCGTTGGCATTTATTGTTTCAGTAGCTTTATACAATCCAATACTACCAAAATTATTGTTTTTTAAAGTGCTTAGAAAGACTTTTATTAATGTAGTACTATTGGCGGTACTACCATTTTCTTTATAGGCATCCCATAAATCTTCATCGAATTTAGCAAAATTCGCCCTATATTTACTTACAAAATCACTATAATCTTTAAACTTCAATGCATAATGTCCTGAACCAACAGAAAGTGTAATGGTATATTCAGCATAGTTTTTTTCTTGACCATTAGAATTGTGCATCAACGCAACATCTAATAAACTATCCAAATCTCCTGGAGAAAACATTGGAACTCCACCATTTTCAGGATTAGTGTGGCAATGCATTACACCTTTTACATTTCCTGTTGATAATCCTGCTTCTATATCTAAACTATGAGGGTTCTTTGGGTCTCTTGGTACAATAGGATATGATGGATAACTCGCTCCTGAGGCATTAGTAGTAGAAGATATATAATTTCCATATTCATCATCACCAGAGGATTGCGATTTTAATATTCTTAATGTTTGTTGAATAGAGCTACTCGGTATTATTCTATTTAGTTGTTCACATGGATTTTTTTCAACCTTAATCGGCTCCAAAACCCCAATTTCTCCATCAGGATTACAAGGATCACTTGCCAATCGACAGTTTGTTACTGAATAACTAAGAACAAACGTCAAACCATATTTTCCATTGGAGCATTCCGCATTGAAATAACTATCCCAATTGTCAAATGACGTGTTGCAATTAGTACATTTAGGCAATGCCATCAACTCAAGACATACAGTTGATGAACCACTTCCGGGGTTATTGCCTATATATTCATTAATATTACCACCGTCAACAGTAGGACTTCCACCTACGCCACTTGTTGGGTCTGTTACGTTATAGTCGGGTATCGGAATTATATCTTTAACCACTTCTTCACACGGTTTTGGTGTTAAAGGAGAAAGTGAAAATCCAGCCGCTATAACTTTCCCCTCAAACTGTTGAAACAGCTTTAATCCTGCCTTGTACTGTTGAGCAAAAACTTCCTTCATTTCATATTTCATAAGCGTTGTTTCAATTGCTGTTCCTTTTTCAGTAACCACTAAATTATGAAATGTTTTATAATCATCGCTCGGATGGTTTAAAATTCTAAAAGTATAATTTTTAATCCCTAAGGTATCTATAACTTGCAAAATTGAGTTGAAGTCTATCGATTGGCCAATAGTTCTCATTTGAATGTTTTCATCATAAATTGGTCTTAAACCAGCGTTTTGCAGTTTAGAATTTAATTGATTGATGATGTTTCTTGCATCTTGTCCTTTTAGTAACTTTATTTTATTGTTAACTTGTTGATGGTTCTCTTTTAGATAATTTTCTTCAGTATCACACCTAGCGAATAGCGATACTAAAAATAGGGTTAGAAACAATTTAGGCACGATTTTTTTTATAAAATAAATTGGTTTTTGGTTGGTACTAAACTTTTTTAAAAGTAATAAGAACAATTGGATTGTATCTACGTATAAATACGTATTTTTTACATGTTATTGGCTGATATAATTACTAATATTCTTTCAAATATAAAAAATAAATATTCAAATTGTTAAAAAGAATTAAAATGTTTTCTAATCATTTGGTCAATGATAGTAATAAATAAAAATTTAACAATACATTAATAAATTTCATACAATAAAGTAAATAGTATAACGTTATAAA
>NZ_JACTAC010000121.1 GCF_014486675.1 Flavobacterium macrobrachii | reverse complement strand
AAATAATATTCTAAGTTCAATGAAATATTTAAAATTACTCTTTTTTTTATCATTTAGTTCTATAGCTCAAACAAATTTTTCGCAGGATAAAATAGAATTAAACAAATTGTTATCAGATGGGGAGAAAGCGTTTTTGTCAAGCAATTTCGTTTTAGCAAAAGAAATATATACAAAAGCCACTACCCTTTTTCCAAAAGAAAAGAACACATGGTATAACTTGGGAGCTACTTTACTTGCATTAGGTGAAAATGAAGATGCATGTGAAAATTTCTATATGGCTTACAGGTTAGGTGACAATAAAATTTTAGAAGATATTAAAGAATTTTGTCCTAGCTTTAGAAACGGTACAATTATGTCTATTAAAGACGTTGATGTTAAGCCAAAATTTAATGTTGATGGAAATGAATATTACCTGTTTGGAAGTGATGGAAATTTAAACCCAATATTTCTAAAAACAATGATAAGGGAAATAAAAAAATCTAAACGATTGAAAGAGAAGGTGAAAGGAAAAATTATTGTCTCCTTTAGTATCAATAGATTTGATGAATTTGATGGTCAAATAGTTAGAACTGGCGCAGATGAAAAAGATGTTGAAATCGTTAAAACAGAGATTATGGCAATATTAAAAACAATGGTCACGTATATTTCAGCAGAAAAAAACAGTGTTAAAGTTGATATTCTGGAGAAATGGATGCTACCAATTGCCTACAATTAACAAAATTCAACAAATTAAAATTTCTTCAGTAACCTATACCTTAGACAAAAAAACCCGTTTCAAAATTTTGAAACGGGTTTTTCTATTATCTATTGTCTTGTAATCTATTATGTAAAAAACTACCACTTAATAATAGCACTTGCCCAAGTAAATCCTGAACCAAATGCGGCTAAAACAACAGTGTCGCCCGATTTGATTTTCCCTTGTTCCCAAGCTTCGGTTAAAGCAATAGGAATTGACGCTGCGGTTGTGTTTCCATATTTTTGGATGTTGTTATACACTTGGTCATCACTTAATTTGAATTTCTGTTGAATAAATTGCGAAATTCTCAAATTTGCCTGATGTGGCACAAGCATATCAATATCAGAAACTTGTAAATTATTGGCTTGCAAACCTTCCATAATCACTTCGCTAAAACGAACCACTGCATTTTTAAACACAAATTGTCCGTTCATGTAAGGAAAATAACTTTCATCGTTTGGATCATTATCAGCAATAATATCATTTACCCAGCGTTTTCCCATTCCTGGAGCAATCAACGATAACTCTTCTGCGTGTTGTCCTTCGGAATGCAAATGGGTTGACAAAATTCCTTTGGTCAAATCTTCTTCTCTACTAATAACCGCTGCTCCTGCTCCATCGCCAAAAATCACGGAAACGCCACGACCACGAGTTGTCATATCCAATCCATGCGAATGTAGTTCGGAACCAATAATTAAAATGTTTTTATACATTCCGGTTTTTACATATTGGTCTGCAATAGAAAGTGCATAAACAAATCCCGAACATTGATTACGAATATCCAATGCACCAACGGTTTTTAAACCTAAATCACGCTGAACTAAAACACCTGGACCAGGAAAATAATAATCAGGACTTAGTGTTGCAAAAATTATAAAATCGATATCGTCATAAGAAACTCCCGAACGCTCGATGGCAATTTTTGCCGCCTTTACTCCCATTGAAGTAGTAGTATCTTGGCCTTTAATAACGTGGCGTCTTTCTTTTATGCCGGTTCGTTCTTGAATCCATTCGTCATTGGTATCCATTATTTTGGACAAATCGTCATTGGTTACTATATTTTCTGGAACATAAAACCCTAATCCTGATATTTTTGAATGATACATAACTTGTCAATTAATTAAAAATAGAGGTTAAAAATAATCAACTTATTAAAAACCACAGCACAAAACCCCTATTTTTTAACAAATTCTATTTTTTACAAAAAACAAAAGCCAGTTAAACTAACTGGCTTTGTATTAATTTTTGTGCTTTTGTTATGATTGGTCATCAACTGCAGCATCAGGTGCATTTTTCTTTACTGATTCAATTCCGTTATCGCGTGCTGCAACACTTTCATACATTTCACTTGTTCCAATGATTTGTCCATTGGTAGCTTTTAAATTAAAGTAAGGTTTTCCATTTTTAGCTTCTAATCTTTCAAAACGAGCATCGTCTTGCGAATTTTTCTTAACCGATTCTACTCCGTTTAAGCAAGCTGCTTTAGTAGTATAACCTTCACTACCAAGAATTTCTTGACCATTTCCTGCTTTTAAACTAAACTGAAACTCACCATTTTTTCTAGTTGTAATTACAAATTTTCCCATGTTTATTTATTTTGTTTTGATTTTTATCTTAGTTATAAAATTAAATAATTCCTTTTAAATAAAGTCTCAAAAATGTTATTTTTTTTGTTAACCTGTAACCTAAAAGCTATTTTTGATACCAATAACTATCTAAAACAATCAACATGAAAAAAAGCATTTTATTTATCCTTTTTCTCTCGTTTTTTGCTGGTTCTGCTCAAGAAAATTTAACGTTTCAACAACCATCAAAAGACATTCTTGCCCTAGCAGATTATGAGAGAACACCAAGTGTAAACATGGATTCTAAAAAAGAGTACATGCTATTAAGTTATCGAAGTACTTATAAAACGCTAGACGAATTAAGTCAGGAAGAAATGCGTTTGGGAGGTTTACGCATCAATCCTATTACAAACATTTCAAGTACGGTTACTTACATTAATAATTTGAAATTAAGAAAAGTAAAAGACAAAGTAGAAACTCAAGTAAACGGTTTACCTCAAAATCCTAAAATTACCAACATCGCTTGGTCACAAAACGAAAAGAAAATTGCTTTTACTAATACTACTGCAACTGGCGTAGAGCTTTGGGTAATTGATGTAGCAACGGCTTCTGCTAAAAAAATTACCGACGCTAATTTGAATGCTAATCTTGGAAATCCATTCAACTGGATGAATGACAATGAAACGCTTTTGGTAAAAATGTTGCCAAAAAACCGTCCTGCATTAATTGACAGTAAAAAAGATTTACCAAAAGGTCCAACGGTTTCAACTGGTGATGGAAAAGTTTCTCAAAACAGAACCTACCAAGATTTATTAAAAAACCCAACTGACGAAGCTAATTTTGATGCTTTAGTCACTTCAGAATTGTATAAAGTTTCAATTTCGGGAAAAATCGAACTGTTCAAACCCGCTGCAATTTATGCAGGAGAAAGTTTTTCACCTGATGGTAATTACTTAATGATAACTACTATTCACAAACCTTATTCTTATATCGTTCCGCTAAGTCGTTTTCCACAAAAATCTATTGTTTATAATACCAACGGAAAAGAGGTAAAAGTAGTAAACGAAGTTCCTTTGACTGAAATTATGCCAAAAGGTTTTTCTTCTGTTAGAACAGGTAAAAGAAATATGAGCTGGCGTTCAGATAAACCAGCTACGCTTTCTTATGTAGTAGCATTGGATGAAGGAGATCAAGCCAAAAAAGTTGATTATAGAGATGAAGTTTTCAGCTGGGATGCGCCATTTTCTGCAACACCAATTTCGATTTTAAAAACTCAACAACGCTATGGAGGAATTGTTTGGGGTAATGAAACAACGGCAATTGCATATGATAGTTGGTATGACACAAGAAATCAAAAAACCTATTTATTCAATCCTTCTAATCCAAATCAAGCTCCAAAAATTATTTCCGATAGAAATTCGCAAGATATTTACAGCGATCCTGGAGATTTTGAAACCAAAAGAAACCAATACAATCGTTATGTTTTGGCCATTGAAGGCGACAATACTTATCTAATTGGCGAAGGTCATACTAAAGATGGACAATTTCCTTTTATAGATGAATTTAATCTTAAAACATTAAAAACCAAACGTCTTTATACTTCAAAACTAAAAGACAAAAAAGAAGATTTGCTTTCTATTGAAGATTTCAAAAAAGGCGATGCATTGGTACAAATTCAATCAAAAAATGATTTCCCTAATTACTACTTCCGCAATATAAAATCAGGAAAATTAACACCAATTACTAACTTCCAAAATCCATTTGAAAGCATTAAAAATGTATATAAAGA
>NZ_JACTAC010000120.1 GCF_014486675.1 Flavobacterium macrobrachii | reverse complement strand
CTCATAAAAAATGCCCCAAATAGTGTCTAACTTTTTGGGGCATGTTCAAATCGGGAGTTTTTTTGTTATTTGTATTTCGCCATAAATTCTTCAGCTTTCTCTACCATATTATAGCTTCCGCAGAAAAACGGTACGCGTTGATGTAATTCTGTAGGTTGGATTTCCATAATTCGTCCAAAACCATCCGAAGCTTTTCCGCCAGCTTGTTCGGCAATAAATGCCATTGGATTGCATTCATATAACAAACGTAGTTTTCCGTTTGGAGCTTTGTGACTTGTTGGATAAATATAAATTCCGCCTTTTATCATATTTCTGTGAATGTCGGAAACCAAACTTCCAATATATCGAGAAGTATAAGGTCTGTCGTTTTCTTCTAATTGACAATATTTGATATAATCTTTTACTCCTTGCGGGAAATGAACATAATTTCCTTCGTTGATGGAATAAATGGTTCCATCTTTGGTAAATTGCATATTGGGATGCGAAAGATAAAATGTTCCAATTGCAGGATTTAAGGTAAAACCGTTTACGCCATGACCAGTTGTATAAACTAACATGGTTGAAGTTCCATAAATTACATAACCCGCAGCCACTTGTTGTGTTCCAGGCTGAAGAAAATCTTCAATTGTTACTGGAGTTCCAACAGGAGTTTTTCTTCTAAAAACCGAAAAAATCGTTCCAACCGAAACATTTACGTCAATGTTAGACGAACCATCAAGCGGATCCATCAAAACGACGTATTTACTACTGTGACTTTTATCAGAGCCGGCAACGGTGATGAAATCATCGTTTTCTTCTGAAGCAATGCCACAAACAATTTCACGGTTGATTAATGTTTGAATAAAAATTTCATTAGCATAAACGTCTAATTTTTGTTGGTCTTCGCCTTGAATATTTTGTTCGCCTGCTGCACCAACTATGTCAACAAGTCCAGCTTTATTTACCTTATAATTTACGACTTTTGCCGCTAATCGAATGGAATTGATAATTCGAGATAATTCTCCCGAAGAATATTGAAATTCAGATTGTTTTTCGATGATAAATTCACCCAGAGTTTTGTTGCGTTCTTCCATTACGAAATCGTTGTAGTTAGTTTTGCAAATATCGATAAATTTGTTAAAGAAAAAAGCGCTTTCAAGAAGAAATTATTAATTGTATTTTTGTTCCAAATTTTTTTAAAATGATTATCCGTAAAGGAGAAAAAAAAGACATGAAAGCCGTTCTTGAACTCATTCAAGAATTAGCTACTTTCGAAAAAGAACCTGATGCTGTTGTAGTTACCGTTTCCGATTTAGAAAAAGATGGTTTTGGAGAAACTCCTTTGTTTCACACTTTTATTGCTAAGATAAATGACGAAATTGTTGGTATAGCACTTTATTATTATCGCTATTCGACCTGGAAAGGTAAAACTATTCATTTGGAGGATTTAATTGTGAAAGAAAAAATGCGTGGTTCGGGAATTGGTTTTGCATTGTATTCAAAAATAATAGAACAAGGAAAAAAAGACAATGTCCGCCGAGTAGAATGGGCAGTTTTAGACTGGAATATTCAGGCAATTAATTTTTACAAAAAGTCAGGCGCAAAAATTCTAGACGATTGGCGCGTAGTCCAAATGGATGAACAAGGAATAAATGAATTTTTAACTAATTTATAATGAGAATTTTCAAATTTGGTGGTGCATCAGTTAAAGATGCTGATGGTATTAAAAATGTATTTAGCGTATTAGAAAAAGTTGGTCATGAAGACACGCTTTTAGTAATTTCCGCTATGGGAAAAACCACAAACGCTTTAGAAACAGTAATCAAGAATTATTTCGAAAAGTCCAACGAACTTCATGCTTCGTTACAAGAAGTTCGAAAATACCACAACCAAATTTTGATGGACTTGTTTGACGACGAAGAACACGATGTTTTTTATGCCGTGAACAGTCATTTTGCTGATTTGGAATATTTCATTCGAAGCAATAAATCGCCTAATTACAGCTTTGTTTATGACCAAGTAGTTAGTTATGGCGAAATTATTTCGACTACAGTTGTAAGTCATTATTTCAATCATGCAGGTTTAAAAAATAATTGGATTGATGTTAGAAATTTCATCAAAACGGACAATAATTACCGTGATGCAAATGTTGATTGGGAAAAAACACAACAATTTATTTCAAAAGGAATAAAGAAAAAAGCGCTCAATATCACACAAGGTTTTTTAGGTTCTGATGAAAATAATTTCACAACTACTTTAGGTCGTGAAGGTTCTGATTATACAGCAGCAATTTTTGCCTATTGTTTAAGTGCCGAAAGTGTAACAATTTGGAAAGATGTTCCTGGAGTTTTAAATGCCGATCCAAGATATTTTGAAAATGCGGTTTTGTTAAATCAAATTTCTTATCGCGAAGCAATCGAATTAGCGTTTTATGGCGCGTCGGTTATTCATCCAAAAACATTGCAACCATTACAGAGAAAAGAGATTCCGCTTTTTGTAAAATCGTTTGTCAATCCTTTGTTGCCAGGAACAAGTGTTTCAAAAGGCGCTGATTTAGAACCACAAACGCCATGTTTTATCGTAAAGAAAAATCAGTTGTTGATTTCGCTTTCGTCTATTGATTTTTCATTCATCATGGAAGAAAATATCAGTGAGATTTTTGCCTTGTTCCATCAATATAAAATCAAAGTAAGCTTAATTCAAAACTCAGCAATTAGTTTCTCAGTTTGTGTAGAAGACAAGTTTGGTAATTTTGGCGAATTGAAAAATATCCTTTCTAAAAAATTCAAAGTGGCTTACAATGAAGATGTTTCGCTTTATACCATTCGTCATTTTGACGAAAAAGCAGCACAAATTGTTGAAAATGGTAAAAATGTTTTGGTGAAACAAATTTCTAGAGAAACGATGCAATTGGTTACTAAAGAGTAGAAACATTTATGAAAAAAAACAAAACCATTAAGAAATTAAGTTTCATTTAGAGTTGGAACTTAATTTTCTTAATTTCTTAATGGTTTTTAAATATTTGAATTAGTGTTGTTTTTATACTCAAAATAGCTTTTTTACGTTATAAGTATGTATGCTAAAAAAACTTTTTTTATTGATAATCTTCGTTGGGTTTTCCAAGCTTTCGGCTCAGGAAAAAACTTCGTTGTATCAAACTAAAAAAGTTGCCGTTTCTGCCGACACAATTAGTATCGAAAAAGTAAGTATCAATTCGGGGTTTTTCAAAATGCAGCTTGCAGATGGAACGCCAATTGATACTTCTTTTTATAAAATCGATTTCAAAAAAGGAAAACTACTCTTCAAAAACGGATTTACTGCGAAAGACAGCATAACCGTTCAATACCTAAAATATCCCGATTTTTTAACCAAAACCTATAGTATTTATGACCAAGACCGAATTGTTCCCAACGAAGAAGGAAATTTATATAAAGTCAATCGCTCGGTTAAAAAATTTGTCCCTTTCGACGGACTAAACACTTCTGGAAGTATAACTCGTGGCGTAACGGTTGGAAATAACCAAAACGCAACGGTAAACTCCAATCTGGATTTACAAATCACCGGAAAAATTTCCGATAAAGTTTCACTTCGTGCTTCTATTCAAGACAGCAATATTCCGTTGCAAGATGGCGGTTATTCTCAAAAATTAGATGAATTTGACCAAATTTTCATCGAATTGTTTACCGATAAATGGAATATTCGTGCTGGAGATTTATTTCTTGAAAACAGACAATCACGCTTTCTAAATTTCAATAAAAAAGTACAAGGACTTTCTACACATTTTACCTTTGGTGGCGAAGAAAACAAAACCGATATTTTTGCTTCGGCAGCTTTGGTTCGCGGACAATATGCTAGAAGTTCGTTCACTGGACAAGAAGGAAATCAAGGTCCATATAAACTGCGAGGAAATAATGGCGAATTGTTTGTTTTGGTAATTTCGGGTTCAGAAAGAGTTTACGTCAACGGAATTCTAAAAAAACGTGGAGAAAACAACGATTATATCATTGATTATAACGCTGGCGAAATTACTTTCACATCGCTTTTTCCTATTACTTCCGAAATGCGTATTGTTATCGAGTATCAATATTCTGATAGAAGTTACACGCGATTTGTAACCTATGCTGGAGCAAATCACGAAGCTAAAAAATGGAGTTTAGGCGGATATTTATATTCTGAAAATGATGTAAAAAATCAACCGTTGCAACAAAATTTATCTTCGGAACAAGTTGAAGTTTTAAAAAATGCCGGCGATAATGTGAATTTGATGAATGCGCCATCGGCTTATCTCGATACGTATTCAGAT
>NZ_JACTAC010000011.1 GCF_014486675.1 Flavobacterium macrobrachii | reverse complement strand
TGGTGCAGGAACTATTGTTAATGATATATCTTACCCACAATTTGCAGGATATTTAGAATTACCTAACCTAGATTTTGTATTAGATGTTCGTGATGCAACTGGAACAACAACAGTAGCTAGATATTCAGCTCCATTGCAAACGCTAAACCTTGATGGTGCAGCATTGACTGTAGTTGCTAGCGGGTTTTTAAATCCTGCTGCGAATAGCAATGGTCCTGCTTTTGGACTTTGGGTTGCTACTGCTGCTGGTGGAAATTTAATTCAATTACCAACAGCTCCATTGAGTGTAAATGAAAATGACTTAGAAAGCATTAGAATTTATCCAAACCCAGCAAATTCCATCATTAATATTGACATACCTTTTTCATATGATAATAGCAAAGCAAGATTGTATGATGTAAATGGTAGATCAATTAAAGAAGTTTCATCAGTGAATTCAATAGATGTATCAGGTTTAGGAAGTGGTATCTATATGTTATCATTAGAAATTGACAATACTGTTATTAATAAAAAAATTGTGATTACTAATTAAGTTTAAAGTTAAGTTGATTAAAAGGTCGTTTTATTATAAGCGACCTTTTTTTATTTACTGTAAAATGTATCTTTGTAAACACTTTAAGCATTTATGATGAACCAAGCCGTTTCTGGATTTTCAAAATTATCCAAAGAAGAAAAAATCAACTGGATTGCAACCACTTATTTCGCTGATCCAAGCGAAGCCGTTGCTACAATAAAACAATATTGGAATAGCGATGAAAAGCTACAACAACTCCACGATGAATTCATAGAAAACACGATTTCCAATTTCTATTTACCAATGGGAATTGCACCTAATTTTTTAATCAACGGAAAATACAAAACCGTTCCAATGGTAATTGAAGAAAGTTCAGTTGTAGCAGCAGCAGCAAAATCGGCTAAATTTTGGTCAACTCGTGGCGGATTTAAAGCAACTGTTTTAAACTCCGAAAAAATTGGTCAAGTACATTTCCTTTATAAAGGAGATGTTCAAAAACTAGAGCGATTTTTCAACCAAACCAAGCCAAAATTCTTCCAAGAAACCGAAAGTATAACCAAAAACATGCAAAAACGCGGTGGCGGAATTCTCGATATTGAACTACGAAATAAAACCGCCGAACTCGAAAACTACTTTCAACTTCATGCTACATTTGAAACCAAAGACAGCATGGGTGCAAATTTTATCAACTCGTGTTTGGAACAATTTGCACAAACACTAAAAACCGAAGCACAACAATTTGAACTTTTTTCCGAAGAAGAAAAAAACATTCAAGTCGTAATGAGCATTTTGTCTAATTATGTTCCCAATTGTATCGTTCGCGCCGAAGTTTCCTGTAAAGTGGAAGATTTAGCCGAAAAAAATATTGAAAACCCAATCGAGTTTGCCGAAAAATTTGTGCAAGCCCTTCGCATTGCCGAAATCGAACCTTTTCGCGCTGTTACGCACAACAAAGGAATCATGAACGGAATTGACGCAGTCGTTCTAGCAACAGGCAACGATTTTCGCGCCGTTGAAGCCGGAATTCATGCTTATGCTTCAAAAAACGGCAACTATTCCAGCTTATCTCATGCCAAAATAGAAAACGGAATATTCACTTTTTGGATGGAAATTCCACTCGCACTTGGAACCGTTGGCGGATTAACATCGCTACATCCATTAGTAAAAATCGCCTTGGAAATCCTAGGAAAACCAAGAGCTCACGAACTAATGGAAATCGTAGCTGTAACCGGTTTAGCCCAAAATTTTGCCGCTTTGCGTTCACTAACCACAACCGGAATTCAAGAAGGTCACATGAAAATGCACATCAACAACATCTTAAATCAATTTCAAGCAACCAAAGAAGAACGAATTACCATCGCCAAACACTTTGAAAACAACACCATTTCACATGCTTCGGTAGTGGAATTAATCGAAAATTTAAGGAAATAAATTTGGATCGAATCGCTTGCGAATTTGAACAAACCATATTCCCGCTTTTCGTTCCAATCTTTTTAAACAAAAAAAGTTTAAAAAGGATTTCCACTACAATCGGGGATAAAAAAGAAACCATAGCACTAAATCAGCTTCATGAAAAAAACCTTCTACAGCAACGGAAAATTACTCATCACCAGCGAATATGTTGTTCTCGATGGGGCAATTGCTTTGGCTTTACCCACAAAATTTGGACAAACACTACATATAGAACAAGGAGAAAACGACATGATTACTTGGACAAGCTTTGACAGCGATGGAAGCATTTGGTTTGAAGAGAATATTCCGTTTTCATCCATCATCAGAAAAGAACGTTTTGACGATATCAAAAGTGTAAAAAACACACTAATTGACATTTTACACGAAGCGTACCTTCAGAATTCAAATTTCATAACTCAATCCAATGGTTATAAAATCACTACCGAATTGAGTTTTCCAAAAAATTGGGGTTTAGGAACATCATCAACCTTAATCAATAATATTGCGCAATGGTTAGAAATCGATGCTTTCAAACTACTTCAAAACAGTTTTGGCGGAAGCGGTTATGATATTGCTTGTGCTCAAAACAATTCGGCAATTCTATACCAATTAGAAAACAACAATCCAATTGTAAAACAAATCGTTTTTGAACCCAATTTTAAAGAAAAAATCTATTTCGTTTACCTAAATAAAAAACAAAACAGTCGACAAGCCATAACTGAATATTATAACAAACAAGGCAACATTAAAAAAATCATTCCTGTTTTCAATCAAATAACACAAACCGTTATTGAAACTACTGACGTAAAACATTTTGCGCAGCAAATTGAAAATCACGAAATCCAAATGAGTGAAATTCTAGAACTTTCAACTGTGAAAGAAGCTTTGTTTCTCGATTTTAATGGAATTATAAAAAGTCTTGGCGCTTGGGGTGGAGATTTTATTATGGTAATTTCCAAAGAAAACCCAACAAACTATTTCACTCAAAAAGGTTTTGAAACAGTTTTGTCCTTTGATGAAATGATATTAATTTAATTGTATCACAGAGTTTCGCAAAGTTTTTTCACAAAGAATTTCTTCAAATTATAAAACAAAAAAATGCCTCAAAGTAATTTGAGGCATTTTTTGTGAAACTAAAATCTGTTAATAGAAATCAGCTCTGTTATCTTCAATATCAGCTTCAGTTCTTAATGCTGACATAATTCTACCTGCATTACCTTTCGCTTGTGCTGAAAGTTGCGTTACTTGTTCTTTAAAATCTTTAATTGCTGGTGCTTTTGTTACTGTTTTTGTAACTACTACATAAACCCCAGAGTTACCTTCGATAGGTTTCGAAATTTGACCTGCTTTTGAAGCAAATGCTGTCCCAACTACTTTTGGTTCAAATCCAGCTCCAGGAAGCGCAGGATTACCTAATGTTAAATCTAAAGCGTTCATTACAGTAACTTTATTAGCAGATGCTAATGAAGTCAAAGATGTACCGTTCAATTTAGCTTTGATTTTCTCAGCTTTTTTCTTGTTTTTAAGAATATTTTCAACCATTGGTCGAGCTTCTTCTGCAGACATTAATCCCTTTGGAGTAACTTTTTTCAATTTAGCAATTACATGTCCAACATTAGGAATTTCAAAACGTTTAACATCATTTGTATTAGTATCATCAGCAAAAGCCCATTTTACAATTTGTCTTTGATTTTGGATAGTTCCAAAACTTTCGTCCATAGGTTTTAGTTTTGCCGATGGAGCAACAGTAAGCTTCATTTGTTTTGCTAACGCTGTAAAATCTTTAGTTGCAGCTTCCATTTCAAATTTAGTAGCTTGCTCATAAGTTTTGTTGTTTGTTTGTTCAGATGGAGCAATTTTTTGAGCAATAGTAGCCATTTTGATTGCATCTTGCTTGTCTGTTACATTAATAATGTGGTAACCAAATTCTGTTTCAACCAAACCAATTTTTCCGATTGGGTTATTGAAAACAAAATCGTTGAAAGGTTTTACCATTTGACCTGGAGCAAAATATCCTAAATCACCACCTTGTTGCGCTGATGAATCATCAGAATTAGTCATCGCCAACATAAAGAAATTACCAGGATTTGCTTGAGCTTGGGCTAACAATTCAGTCGCTTTTGCTTGTGCTTGTTCTTTAGTTCTTTTTTCCTTTTTGTTTGGAACTTGAGTTCCTTCCCAACTGATTAAAATATGACTAGCTTTAGATTTTGCACCAGCTTTTCTTCCTAATCCTTTTGAAATACAATAATAATTGTTAAACATATACGGACCATAAATTTCTCCTGTTGCTAAAGCAAAAAGTTTATCAGCATGTTCTGCAGGTAAATCTTGTTTAGCGATATAGGTAGAGTCGAATGGAATATCAGAATTTGCGTTTACAAATTCAGCGATATTAGTTGCAGTTCTAAATCCTTGAATAGTATCGTTTTTACCAGTTTCTTTATTGTAACGAACGCTTGGCAAAAGTAAAGCATCAACTTTTCCTTTGATTTCAGCTTCGTCAGAAGTTGATGGTTTTTCATCAATTAAAACGTATTCTATTTCACGAGTTTCTTCTGACTTGAAACGTTTTTCTTTTGTTTTTACATAAGCATTGATTTCTTCATCAGTAATTTTGATATCGCTATCTTTTACAGAAGAATAAGGAACGTTTACAAAGTCAAAAGTTACTTTATCAGTATCTGCTTCATATTTTAATTTTCCTTCAGCATTAGTTGTGTACAAACCGCCTTTTACTAATGAATTATAGATTTGATACTTTGCGTTTAGCTCAGCATCTTTTTCTCTTTCTTTTAAGAATTGAATTCCTTCTGGATTTGCTTTGAAATACTCTTTGAATTTAATGATATCAAATTTTCCAACTGCGTTTAAAAACATTGGGTTTTGACCAATATTTGGATCGGCTTTGAATACTTCAACAATATGTTTTTCACCAACTCTAAGTCCTAATTTTTCAAATTCTTTAGTAAGTAAAGCAATGCTGATTTCTTGATTCCAAACCTGATTTGCTGCCTGAACAGAAGTCACACCTTGTCCGCTCTTTTCTGCATTTGCTACTTTAATCCTAAATTCTTCAAATGCAACATCTTCTCCATTAACGCTTCCTACATATCTTGAAGGTTGTCCAAAACTTCCGCTTTGAAACAAATCTCCAATTACAAATGCAAATAATGCGAATGCAATAATTGCAATCAATAAGCCAGAACGGTTTCTAATTTTTGATAAAACTGCCATTTCTATTATGTTAATTTTTTAATTCAGTTTGCGAAAATACAATTATCTGTGAAATAATAACAATCAGTTGCTTATATTTTTACTGTATTTTTTTATTTTCAGCAAATAATTAGGTTTTACTGTTTTTTATTGCGCTCATCAAATCGTTTCGCATAGTTTCTTCTGAAGAAAAACATAAACAATCCAATGACTGCAAAAACAGCACTTAGAATATAATTCTCTTCGCCTGATTGCCATTTTGAAAAAGCATCATAGGCAAAAATTAAACCTGCAATTAAGTAGGCATATTGGGTAAATTTTAAATAATTCATAGTTATTCGCTTTCGTTAACTTCTCCCGATATTTTTTGGGAGTTTACTTTTTTAAAATCTTTACTAAAATCAATTCCTTCGCCATAGGAAAGACCTTTTGGAGAACTAAATTTAAATTTTTTTTGAGTAAAAAACCATTCATTTTTTTGGTCGAAATATAGTTGCTCGGTTTCGAGTTTTTCTCCAGTTTCGTTATAAATATTTACTTTTCCTTGTAAATCAATCAAATCGGTTCCTTTGTAAGAAATGGCATAATTGGCTTTTACAAATGTTTTTTTACCATTGGCATCAAACAAAGTCAAATCAATTCCTTTAGGAAATTCGGTGAACGGAAATTCTACCAATCCAAATTCGAGCATTTTTGGACTTATTAGAACGGCTTTAATTCTTCCCGAATCGGTGTATTTTAAATTGATAGAATCGGCTTCACCACTTGGACTGAATTCTGAAAAACCCATTTTTTGTACTTCACGGAAATTGCTTTCGCAAGAAACAAAAATGAATAAAGTTAGTATAAGAAAAATATGTAGAAGTTTATTGCTCAACTCTGTAATGGATTATTTTTTTTGAGGAAATTCAACTATTTCGTTAATTCCGCATTTAATTTTATAAGTTTTACCAAATAATTTTGCTTGAAAAATTTCTTCAACCGAAAGCGACTTCTTTTCTAACTCAGCTATTAAAGAATCATATTTTCCTGCAAATTTTGGATTTTTATTTTGAGCTCTTTTAATTGTTTGTATTGCTAAATAATAAACCGCTTTTTTATCAAAATTATTATCAGTACACTTTTCAGCATTATTTACATATGCATTTGAAAGGAAAAGATAAGCTCTATCAAGCATTGGATCAAAACTAATGGCTTTGTTCATGAATTGTTTTGTTTTTTCCAAATCATCATTGTAAAGTGTTGCACCAAGATTGTAGTAAATTTTAGCTTTTTCTATTGAATCATTTTCTAAAATTGCTGCTTCTTCAAAATATTTTTTTGCGTCGTTATTTTTTCTGTTTTTTACAAAAGCCATAGCTAAAAAACTTGAAGATTTAGCGGTTTTATTTAAATCATAAAATTTTTGTGCCATTGAAAGAAAAATTGGTTTATCAGAACATCTATTAGATAAAATATCTAATGCAGTTTCAAACCATTGAACATTTTCTTTATTCTCGTTGATTTTATCATCGTAATATGCAGTTAGATTTTCACAATTAATTACTGATCTTGCCTCTGATTTTAAAGAGCGTAATGTTGCATTATATTCATCACTATACTTTGGCTTTGATAACAACATTTCATTCGTTAGCTGATACAAACTTGAATATTTTTCTACATAAGTGTTAGTAGAAATTTTACTATCTGTATTTTTATATTTTTTGTTAAAAAGTTTGAAGTAGCTAAAGATTACTCTACCTTCAACATCCTTAACTTTTGAAAAACCACTTTCGAAAAGAGTTAAAATTTCATCATCAGTACCGATAGAATTATCAACCAAAAGCAAACCTTTTTTTATCTCATAATCTTTCGATTTTTCGGGGAAATTTTTATGAAACTGGTCATAAAATTTCATAAAATCGCGAACAACTTTTTCTTTTTCTTCTGAAGATTTGGCTGTCTCAATTCTATACTGATATATAGTAATTCCATCAGTATATAATTCTGGATTATCTTTTGGACAATTTTTTAAAACCGATTCCCAAGGTTGAATAGACTCATCCATTTTCTTAAGAATCAAAAAGTCTTTATATTCTTTTACTTGCTTAGAGCAATCCATTTTCTGCGCGTTACTAACTGAATATATAGTTAGTAAAATCATTAAAATATTTACTCTCATTTTTTATATTTTTAATTGAATTTACGTCTTTCAAACCATTTATCGCTAAATGACAAACCAACACTTAAATTAAAGTAGTTTTCTTCAATTAAGTTAAAGTATTTAGTTCCTCTTTTACCCATTTCGAAACCAACATTAACATTAGAAAAAGTACCACTCAAAGGCAAACTCACACCTAAATTAACGGCAAAATCTTCAATACTTTTATTTTGCAAGACCATTCCTGTATTTTCATATCTCAAACCACCTCTGTAGGTAATCTTTTTCAAATAACTAGAAAAAGAATTATAGTTAGGAATGAAATAACCACCTAAACTGTAACGTGTTGAATTTTCAAATTTAACACCCGTTATATCGTCAAATCTATTCTTCAAATCACTATTTTGTTGTAAAGTAATCTCAGCACCAACAACCCATTTTTTTACTTCACCAAATCCTGCTCCAAACATTATTTTCGATGGTAAATTTAACTTTAAATTTTCAGCAGGTCTAATATCTTCTTGATCATCTACTGTGATTGTTCTTTCGTTTGTAAATTGCAATTTTGCTTCTGGCGAATAAACCAAAGAACTAAACAATGTATATTTTTTTGAAACTTTTGTTTCATAAGCCAAACCAGTTGTGAAATTGAAACCTTGAATTCTTGAAAAATTCTCTTCAATCGTTCCATCTTGTACACCAGTTAAAAATCTAAAACTTGTAGTCTCAATTGTCCCAAAATTATATTGGGCATCAACTCCAAAGTTAAGTTTTTTTGTGATTTTATATGCCATTCCAAAAAAAACTTTGTTAATACCACCAATTCCGTTGTATTGTGTAGTAAATTGATTTGTTTCATCAGCTGATTGATTAATCTTATATCCAACAGAAGAATATGGAATCACACCAAAGCCAATTCCTAGTTTACCAGCTGGAATACCAACTGCTAAATAATCCAAAGTAACTCTTCTTGCTTTTTCTTTAGCATTTTCTGTTTTTAATGTAGTATTTAGACTTGTTCCTCCAACGGTAAATGTTGTCAATTTTAAACTTGCTAAATGAGCAGGATTTTGTAAGTTCATATGAATACTATCAGAAAAAACAGAAACTCCACCCATTGAACGGTTTTCAACTGCACCTTTAAATTTTACATCACCTATTCCATAAAATGAATATGGAGAAGCCGTTCCTTCTTGAGCTTGTGAAGAAATTGCAAAAAGTAAACCAAAGCTTACTATAATTTTTTTAATCATTTTTGATTGTATTGAAATGTTTGGTTCAAACTTTCTAAGAGAAAATTTGGATTGGCAAATATGGTATTTTTTAATCGCATAGCCAAAAAATCTGCATCGCCACCAGTTAAAATTATGATAAAATTAGCGTTTAAGGTTTTGTAATAGTCTATAAACCCGTCAATTTCATTGGCTAAACCGTTGATTACGCCAGAATGTATTGACTCATTAGTAGAATTTCCAATTATATTTTCGGGAGAAGTTTTAGTCAATAAGGGCAATTTTGCAGTAAATTGATTCAATGATTCATATCGTAATCGAATTCCTGGCGAAATTGCGCCACCAAGATAATTATTATTTTCATCAATATAATCATAGGTTACACATGTTCCAGCATCAATTACTAACCTACTTTTATTAGGGAATTTTAAAACTGCTCCTGCTGCCAAAACCATTCTGTCAATTCCAAGTGTATTTGGTGTTTCGTATAAATTTGAAAAAGGAAAAATGCTTTCTTTGGATATAAAGTTAATTTTCGCTCTATTTTCAAAGGCTAAAAAATCGGTTTTTTCTATACTTCCAACCGAAGCAACTGTGATTTTATCGATTTTTGGAAAATTATTTAAAATAATATTCAATTCTTTTGAAAATTTTTCTTTTTGAAAAAAAAACACTTTCAAAATTGTATCCTGCTCAAATACAGCAGTTTTAATTCGGGTATTTCCAACATCAATTGCTAAAAGCATATAGTTTAATTTAGAACTGCGAAGTTACAATAGATTTTTTTTACAATTTCTTTTGGATAAATTAAAAATCGTTCTATATTTGCACCCGCATTAGCAACGGTACCTTAGCTCAGTTGGTAGAGCAATGGACTGAAAATCCATGTGTCCCTGGTTCGATTCCTGGAGGTACCACAAAAAAGCCCAAACAGTTTGTTTGGGCTTTTTTATTTGACAAAAATTAAATATCGTTTTTAAAAAACCATTAAGAAATTAAGTTTCATTAAGCATTGTTACCCTTTAATCATCCTATTTCTTAATGGTTTATATATAATTTCAATAATAATTTCTAACTCATGTTATTGCTTTCCTTCGGTTACTGGTTGACTTTGTAAAGGTGTTGGCACTTCTCCATCATATTTAGTCTCTTCCAAGTCTTCAGTTTGTCTGCCTAATTGTACCTTTGGATTTTCTTGCGTTCCAGTAATTTTTAATGGAATTCCTAACAAACCAAATGGTGGCAATCCTAATCGCATTTTAATATTCAATTTACCGTCAAAACTGGTTGTTCCTTCAATTCTTGGACGGAAACCTGCTACTTTGAATTTGAATCGTTCAATGGTAATGATATTATTTTTAATTTTAGTTTTAATATCCACTTTACTTAAATCAGGATTAGCAATTGCGTCTTTACCTGTTTTTTTACTTACGGTTCCAAACATTTTAAAACCTTTCATCTTTACTTTATTAACAGAAAGTGTTCCACCACCAGTTAACGATGGATAAATTGGCATCATTTTATTATCCAATATTCCGGCAACATTATAATCTAAAGACACAATTCCTTCTGCACTTTCGGCGGCAGAAGCCATTTCGCGAAACATTTTTACTTCGTTGTAAGCACGTTTTATATCAAAATCTTTGGCATTTACTTTGAAGTCAAAAAATGCTTTTTCGGGCGATTGACTACCATAAACGATATCCATTTTTACATTGGCACCAATTAAATCAAAAGCTGAATTCTTTAACGTTAATTGACCTTTATTGATATTCATTTTTCCTTTCAGGTTTTCTAATTTCAAGTCTTCGAAATTGACTTTTTTTGCAATTGCATTAATTTCTAAATTGAAATTTGAAGGAATGATAATTACTGTACTTTCAGTTTTCACTTCATCTGGTGCAGATAATGGCGGATAATCAATGGTAATTGTCTGTTTTCCCATAAACTCATCAACATTAATGAAATCGGACTGCAACATGAAATTCCCTTTCAAAATTGCTTTATCGGTCAACACAAAATCGATTACGTTTTGCAGAAATCCATTCATTTTAAAATCGGATTCGCCGTAGGTTGCTTTGAATTCGTTGAAATTCATTTTATCTTGATTGAAGACAAATGTTCCTTCGCGAATAATAAATGGTTTTGGCAAATATTCTGAACTAGTTTTGATGTCACGCAAAACCAAAGTTCCTTTGTTTTGAAGCTTGGTATAATTGCCGTTCATGGCATCGGCTTGTGTCCCTTTAAACGATACATCAGCTTGGATAAAACCTTTCAAATCAAGACTTTTTAGTGAAAAAACTTTGTAAATTCTACCTAAATCCAATTCGCCTTTTGCCTTGATATCGTATTTAATATTTTGAAAATTTTCTACCATAGCATTGACAAAAATTGGCTTTCCTTCAAAGTCAAAAAATGCTGGTGTGATATGTATTTTCAAATCATCAAATGACCCTTTTTTATCGATTATATTAGCAATTACATTAATATTTTTAATTGGATTTGGATAATAATCGGTTTTAATATAGCCATTTTTCAATTCAATTTTTCCATTGGTTACTGGAACTTTATTATTCTTTTTGTCATAAACTCCAAGTGCTCTAATATTAGTATTCAATGTTCCGCGCAACTCCATATTTTGAAGACCAAAAGCTCTATTTAATGTTGCCAGATTGACTTTGGTTTCAATCCGCGCATCAACATTTGGCGTAGCTAAACCTTTAGTTTTTACGATTGCTTTTACATAATCTTTGTCGAGATTGAAGAAAATGGAATCAAGATTTACCGTTAACTGTTCTGTATCAAGCGAAGGTAATTTGGTATCAAAATTCAAGAAAATATTTGATGCCGAAACTGGTGCTTGATTATAATTGACATATCCTTCACGGATTTTCATATTGAAAGCAAGATTTGGCTTTAGGTTTTTGGAAGCGATGTATTTTCCTTTTAACGACATTGACAAATCGGTTTTTCCTTTAACCTTTGATTTATCTAGCCAAGTCACATATTGCGGTGGTAAAGCGGAGAAAAAATCGCTTAAATGACTGTCTTCGGATTTTACACTGAAATCCATATCATATCCATTACTCAAAAAATCAAATTTTCCTTTGAACTCAACTGGCAATTTGTTGATTTTCAAATTATTTTGTTCAAAAATAAACGCTAAGGAATTGGTATTTATTTTGGTAATTAAATCCGCATTTACTTTTTTATTTTTTAGATATTGTTCGCCGTCATATGTAAAATCAAAAGATTCAATTCTGGCTTTGGTATATAAATCAAAAATCGATTTGTCTAAATCTCCATTTCCAACATAATTAAAACCTTTGGCATCAATTAACATCTTGGCCGATTTATCGTTGTAAACCAAATGGGTATTCTCGATGGCGATTTTTTCTAATCGAAGTGCAGTTTCTGATGGATCTTTTTCGATAGCTTTTTCTTCGGAAATATAGACATTATAGTTTGCTTCTCCTTTTTCGTTTACTAACACATTGATAAATGCATCAGAAATATAAATTTTATCGATGTTTACTTTATTATAAAACAACAATGAAGATAAGTCAATTCCAAAAGCAACTTCATCAGCAGAAAGCAATGTTTCTTTTTTGTATGGTTCTGAACCTTTTAGAGATAAATCAGTTAGGGTTAAGGTTAACGATGGAAAATGATTGAAAAATGATAGATTTGCTTCTTTAAAATTAAGTTCTCCGTTGAGTTTTTTATTAGCAAATACTTTTACTTCTTCGGCAATTTTTCCTGGAAAAAGTATTGGTAAAATGAATAATAGTGCAAGAATAGAGGAAACCGAAATTCCTATCCATTTTAAAATTCTAATTATTATTGCTTTAGGCGTTTTTTTCATGCAGCAAAACTACATCAAATATTAATATCTCAAAAGATTTGTTTTAGTTTTAAAACAAGTAAGCCACACTTTTCAGTGTGGCTTACAATAACTAAACTAACTCTAACCAAATTATTGTTTAATTAATTTCATTGTTTTTGTTCTGTTTTGAGAATCAAATGCTTTCACTAGATATACACCTTTGGTCAAATCGTTAATATCAAATTGATAATCAGTAGCATTTATTCCATCAAACGACTTCACTAATTGTCCTGTGACAGAATATATTTCGGCTTTAGAAATTTCTCCTTCGATAACAAAATAATTGTTAGCTGGATTTGGATAAAGAGTTAAACTTCTAGATTCATTATTTACAATATCTAAAGTACTTTGCTGGTTACCAAATATTCGATAACCACCAGGTTCAATAGAAACATTTTGATTTTGATTTGTAACATTTAATGTAGTATTATCCATTAAATTCACCCAATTACCGGTGAAGGGAAAACCACCTGGAACATCATAAGTGCTATCTGAAAAGTTTGTCAATACAAATACATAACTCAATGAAGATGTAGGAGATGTTGATGTCCAAACATCTAACCTTGGTCTTCCTACTTGGCTAAAATTCCATGCGAATTGTCCATTTTCGAATACATCTTCCTTGATTCTTAAATCAATTTGTCTAGCCCATTGGTTATAGACGTTTGCTCTAGCTGGATTTTGTAACCAATTTTCTGCCCATTGAGGTTGAGGTTTAGTATCTAATTTACATCCATCATTGAACTGAACGTTACCATTGCTGCATAAAAATAAAGATTCATCCCAACCTAATGCCCCAAAGTGCCATATCATTTTCGGTCCGGGAACCATAAATAAAACTGAACCCATTGCAGGTAATCTTTGTAAAACTTTATCTAAATTACCAACGGTTTGTCCAGCCTCATTCAATGCTTTATAAACTACTCTCTCTTCATCATGACTTTCTGCGTAACCTATCATTCTATCAGATGGATCAGTAACCGCTGCTAGGTTTGTCGCATTTCCTTTTAATAAGTTTGCATAAGGATCAGTCATTTTTCTCCACTGCATGATACCGCCTTGGTTTCCTACTCTATTATAACTAGCCCATTCCACCTCTTCTTGTGCTGAACCACCAGTTCCTAAATGTTCAAAAATTACTAGCGAAAGTGGATCTGCTGCCCACTGATTGTCAGCATACCATTTCATTTTCGCAACACGATCGGTTCTATAACCATTTGTACAACCTTCATCCATTGAAGTACACTGGTTTGTAAATCCTTTCGTTAAATCCCAACGGTAACCATCAATTTTAAATTCATTAATCCAATATTGAATTGTTCGAATAGCATAAGTATTTGTTAAATTCCCGCCTGGACCTGTTTCTCTAAAATGATTTAAATCACTTCCAACATTGTAACTATGTAAGGCAACTTGATTTACATAAGGATTTTCAGTAGTTGTTCTTGGTCCTGTTCCGTTGGCCCAACCATCGTTATCAGAATCTAACATCCACATTCTTTCTAAAGGTGAACGTCCAAAAACGTGATTTAATGCTATATCTAAAATTACCGCAATACCGTTTTGATGACATAAATCTACAAATTCTTTCAATTTAACCGGCGGACCGTAACGTTTGTCTAACGCCATATGAAAAACCGTATTGTAACCCCAACTCATGTTGCCTTCAAACTCCATAACTGGCATCAATTTAATAGCATTTATCTTAAGATTCTTAAAATAATCGATTCTATTAATTAAATCTTGATACGTTCTTGTTGCATCAAAATCTCTTATCAAAACTTCATAAAACACTAAATCTTTCTTTTTAGGTTTCACAAAATTTGTGGTCGCACTACTCCAATTATAAGAAAATAAATTATTTGGTCCAGTTTGTAATACGGTTACTTCTCTTTCCTGTCCTGGTGCAATAGCGGAATATGCTGGCAAGTTAGGAAATACTCCAAGCGATTGAATTTCTGGGTCGTCAAACGGTGAAAGAACAAGTGTTGAAAATGGATCAGCAGTTTTAACAATTGCTGGCGAACCAACTGGTAAATTTACTACATCACAAACCCAATATTGATAAGCATAAATTTGACCTGGAGTTAATCCTGTTAATTCTAACCAATATTTTGTTGAACCAGAAGCTGTATCTCTTTTCATTGCAAAAGCACTTGTTGGTTGCCAGTTATTAAAACTTCCAGCCACATAGATGAAACTTTTAAATGGAGCATTTAATACTAAAGTAGCTTTTGTAGGATCAGAAGGATTGTAATTTATTCCATCAACTAAACCTGATGGCATTGCTCCTGTTAAATTTCCTGGATTAATAATAACTGAAAATCTAGCTGTGAATGTTGTATTACCTTGAGTTATTCTTAAAACATAATTTTTATTTACAGTTACATTAGTATCAACAAAAGAATAATTTGAAGTATTCTGAGTATTAAGAGGTGTAGTTGAGCCATTTACAAATAATTGATAATTTGCAGAACCATTTGTATTATTAGCTGTAACAGTTACATTAGATCCACTAGATATTATATTATTACTATTTAATGCAGGAGCAGTTAGATTATATTGAAATGCACCCACGGGCACGAAATAATCTGGTCTAGATTGCAAACTTGCATCAGCAGATCTAAAGACAACACAAATCTCGGTTATTGAGCTATTAGTTGGCACACCAAAATAAGTGTATAAGTCTGGTGTTATTGTTAATGTATAGTTTGATGAAGTCCCAACTTGAGTCATTTGTGGATGTAAAGGACTAGCAAAATCAGAACTACCTTTAATATTTTGAAATCGAACTCCATTTACAGTAACTCCAATATAAGCATAAATTATTCCTGTATAAGGAGCTAATTCTGTTCCTGTTTTGTTAAATGTAATTGTTACTGGTTGCTCTGCAAGAACAGTAGTTGGCGAAGTTGTAACTTGTGCGTTAGCCTTTGTAAATAAAACAAATGCTAAAAAAAATAATAGATTTTTCATAGTTATTTTTAGATAAAAAAAGGGCTGAAAAATAATAATTTCAGCCCTTCAAAAATATTATTTAATTAGTCAACTGTAATCACTTTTGTGATTGTATTAACAGTGAATTTTCTAACTGCATTTGGACCAATATATTTAAAATTAGAATCTCCGTCGTTAGCATTAATTAACTCGTTATCAATTACATAACCGTCATTTACAAAAGAAGGGAAATTTCTATTTGGAGAACCCCAACTGTCACCACCATCATTTGCCAACCAAATTCTGAAATTAGCATCTCCATCAGGACTAAAACGAACAATTGCTTCATAAACGCCTGGCGCTACTAATCCTAATTCCGACTCATTATTACCTGCCCATGACCAACCTCCAGGTGTAGCTTGACCAACAAGCCAGTAAGAACTCGCAGAAGTTGAACCTTGAAAAGCAGTTATTGTCTTTTGATTTTCATCAATTTTTAAACGGTGAACACCCGGAGTACCTACGAATCTGAAGTTTGAGTCGCCATCATTAGCATTTTCAAAATTCGAACTGATTTTGTATCCAAGATCTGTATAATAAGGAAAATTTCTACCAGAAGACCATACTGTTTCCTCAGTAAAAAATCTAAAAGTATCATTTGCGAAAGTTACAGTAGCAGTAAGAACATTATCATCACATATTAAACTAAGTGGTGAATCCCAATTCCAACCAGCAGAAGGAATCCCAGCTCCAACTGCAAATTGTCCTAAACATCCATATGGTGTCACTAAATATGTTATAATATTAGAGTAAGCTGGTTCAGAATTACCAACAGTTGCTTTAATTCTAATATCAACAGAACTTTGTACAAAAGGAGTTGCTCCAGCAACTAATGCAGCGAAGTTTAACTGACCAGACTGGATGGTAACAAATTCATTAGACGTTGTGGCTAAAATCTGAGCGTTGGAGAAATCAGACCCAACTGGAGCTAATTCAACACTATATTCAATTTGTGTAGGTGTTGAAAAATCTGGTTGATCCCAAGTCAATGAAATTCCAGGATTAGTAGGATTGCTCTCACTTAGAACAATGCTTTCACCAGTTAATGGAGTAATTATTCTAAAAGATTCTGCTGGCGTTATGAATTTTAAATCCTGCTCGTCTTCGCATGAGGTAAGCAGAAATGTACTTACTGTTAGTAGTAATATTGATTTTACTATTTTTTTCATCTTGTTTAATTTTTTATTAATAACCTGTATTTTGTGTTAAATTTGGATTTGCAACTAAAGAAAGCTGCGGAATTGGATATAAATTACGGAATGTTGGTATTGCTATTCCGCCTGGGGCATTTCCTTTCCAAGCCCAATTATAAATTCCACCAGAATATTTTCCAAAACGTATTAAGTCTTGTCTTCTGTGAGCTTCCCAATGTAATTCTCTTGATCTCTCATCTAATATAAAATCTAAAGTTACTTGAGAAGTTGATACGTTTGCAAAGTTTCCGTCATTTGCTCTTTCTCTAAGTGCATTTATATACCCTAAAGATGTTGAAGAAACATTAGCTGTTGAACTACCATTTGTAGCACCATCTTTTCTCATCTGAGCTTCAGCGTACATTAAATAAACATCTGCAAGCCTGAATAAAGGAAAATCAGTGTCTACAAATGTAGAGTTTGATCCATTTATTCCACTTGAACTAACATTTGAATATTTAGATAATATGTATCCTTGATTTCTATTGTTAATGTCCAAAATATCTAAAGTCCTTTGACCACCACCAGAAATTGTTTTTCTGATATCAAAATCAAACTCAGAGCCGTTAAACTTTTCAACAAATTGCTTTCTCAAACGAATAGCTCCACCCCAACCTCCTGCACCTACTCCAAGAGAAATTCCATTTTGCTCTAATGAACCAACAGAACCGTTAATCATTACTGTAGTTGGACCAAAGTTTTGAGTAACAACCCCATCAGACTGTATAGCAAATATCATTTCGGTTGAAGTATCATTATCAGCTTTAAAGTTATCCAAGTAATTTAACTCTAATACATAACCACCATTGATGATAGACTCACATTGATTCATACAATCTTGGTATCTATTTTGACCAATATAAACTTCTGCATTTAAGTACATTTTTGCTAAAATCATACGTGCAAAAGCTTGATCTAAACGACCTGACTCGTTTGTTCTTGGTGCTTTTAGTGACGGTATTAAATTTATTAAATCGGTCTCGATGAACTCAAATAATTGTTGTCTTGTGTATTGTACACCAGCAACTGCAACAGGCTGTTCTTCTGTATTAAAGGCTGCTTTACCAAACATATCCATTAAATGATAATACGCTAAAGCTCTCATAGCTTTCATCTCATTCCTGTAATCTTCTATATCAGCGAGTAATGTTGGATCTGTTACTCCTCTTGATGATAATTTAGAAGATGTTGTTTGTCTTAAATACTCATTTGTTAGAGCGACATGGAACATAGCTCTACTGTACATACCTCTTATTATTGCATTATCCGAAGTCCAAATATTACGTTGTAAATCTCTTACACCTTCATCATTTTCATAACTCCAAATAGCTTCATCGGTGGCTAAGTTTTGCAAATACCACAAACAACGACCATATTGGCTAGTACCAGCATCTACACCACCAATATTGGATGATGAAGGTCCATCTGTACCTGTCAAAGCCAAATTACCATAAACACCTGCTAATCCTTTTTTATATGCATTCTCAGTGGCAAAAAATTCATCTGAGAGGAATACTTGAGGATTTTCTGGTGTAATGTCTAAATCACTTTCGCACGATACAAAAACGAATGCTGTGATAATGACATAAACAAAATTAAATTTACTTTTTTTCATAGTTTTTTTAGAATTTTAAATTAGCCCCAAATAAAAATTGTCTTTGTCTAGGATAAATAGTGTTATCTCTTCCTTCATTATTTATCTCAGGGTCAAGACCAGAGTATTCAGTTATTATAAATGCGTTTTGAACACCTGTAAATAATCTTAACGATGCTTTACCATCTAACCATTCTGGAAATGTGTAACCTAACGTAATGTTATCCATTCTTAAAAAAGATCCATTCTCAACATACAAGTCTGACAAAACTGTTTGTCCATTGGCAATAGCAAATTGTGTATCATTAAATGAAACAGGAATATTTGATAATTGTCCATCATTTGCAAAAGCAAAACTTGAGTATGCTCTAGTTGAATTTATTTGATTTAGAATTCTATTCCCAACACTTGCTCTCAAGAAGAAAGAAAAATCAAAGTTTTTATAATTCATGTTTGATGAAAAACCAAAAACAGCATCAGGATCTGGATTTTTGTATAGATAACGATCGCTTTGATTAACAACCCCATCTCCATTTAAATCAGCGAAAGCACCATCAATTGGTGAACCGTCTAAATTGTACAATTGCTTATATACAAAGAAGGAGTCAGGAGTAAAACCTACTCTTCTGATTTGCGATGTTCCTCCAGTTCCTGCACCAGAACTCCCAATAAATTGCTCTACTTGATCAGCAGGAAGAGACTCAATCCTTCTTTCAAAAGTGGTTGCATTAAAATTAATATTCCAATTGAAATTATCTCCTCTAACCACATCTGCATTTAAGTTAAATTCAATCCCTTTTGTAGAAAAACTTCCACCATTAGCTGGACCTTGATTTCCAAAATTACTTCCATCAGCATATGGAGTCTCAGCAAAATATAAATCATCAGTTAATTTATAAAATACATCAAAAGCTCCAGATAGCCTTCCATTAAATAAACCGTAATCTAAACCAAAATTATATGAAGTAGTTTCCTCCCATTTGATATTAGGATTATATGATTGTGGAACACCAACAGTTAATGACTCTCCACCAAAACTATATTGAGAATTTAACAATCCAGTGCTATATCTTGGTAAATAAAAATCCCCAACAGGTATGTTTTGTTGACCAGATATTCCCCAACCTAAACGTAGTTTTAAATCAGAAATAGTTTTGTTATTTTCAAAAAAGTCCTCTTTCAATTTCCAAGCAAAAGCAGCTGACGGATAATTACCCCAACGATTTTCTTCAGAAAAACGTGAAGTACCATCTCTCCTCATAGCTAAGGTTAACAAATACTTATCATTGTAATTAATATTCGTTCTCGCAAAGTAACCAATTAGTACCTCGTCAGGATTAGCAGGAAAACTTTCAACTGCTGCTGGGTTATTTCTATTACCACTTCTGTAACCATTATACTCAAACTTTTGATAAGAATAACCTGCAGTTGCTTCTACACTAGTATTACCAAATTTTTTGTTGTAAACAAAATAAGCATCTAATAATTTGTTTCTTCTCGTATCTTCATCTTCAATATTAGTCCCAATAAAACTATTATTTAGTACTTCACTAGAACCGATACCAGTAGTACCTTTATTGATTCTTCTTACTCCATTTGACTCGTCAAAACCCACATTTAAAACCGCTCGTAATTCCGGGAAAAAATGAAATTTATAATCAACTTCAAAATTTCCTAAAAAACGATTATTAACACCTCTATCATTTGTTTGAAGTAATTGAG
This sequence comes from Flavobacterium macrobrachii, assembly GCF_014486675.1. Lineage (GTDB taxonomy): Bacteria > Bacteroidota > Bacteroidia > Flavobacteriales > Flavobacteriaceae > Flavobacterium > Flavobacterium macrobrachii. The sequence continues at coordinate 39,068 of NZ_JACTAC010000011.1, read as the reverse complement.
CAACAGGATTTCTTGGTGATTGAGCTGCAAGACCAGATGGATCCGATGGATTTTCATATTCATAAAATCCGTTAAAGTTATTACTGTAAGGATTATAAACAGGTTTTGTTGGATCAAAACGTATTGCAGTTCCTTCTACGCCATCAGCAAATCTATTTCTTTCATTACTATACAAAGCAGAAACATTAAACTTCAAGTGATCATTGAAGAATCTTGGGTTTAAAGCAACAGAAACATTATTTCTGGTAAACTCATTAGTTAATCTTAACCCTTCTTGATAAGTATTATTTATTGTTAATTTAGCAGGTATACTGTTAAACAACTGTCCTCGAAGAGACAAATTATTGTCTACAAAATCTGTTCTTCTGTAAATTGCTTTTTGCCAGTTTGTATTATAGATTTGTTGAGACTCATTCTGTGGTGTAGAAGGATTATCAATTATGTTAGGATTAATAATTCCAAGTTCTGAAAATCTACTAGGTTGATTTTGCTGTATAAAATTAATATACTGTTGTGAATTCATAATATCAACAGTATTCATAACCCTACCACTTCCGTATTGGAAGTTATAATCTATTGTAAGCTTCTTTCCTCCTCTTTTTGTGGTTATGATTATAACTCCATTTGCCGCTCTTGCACCGTAAATTGCTGAGGCTGATGCATCCTTCAATACGTTAAAACTCTCAATATCATTTGGATTAATTGATGCAAGTATAGAAGTTGACCCAACATTTTGACCTTCAGTTATTGGTAAACCATCTATGACTATCAAAGGATTGTTGGATGCGCTTAACGATGAACCACCACGAATTCTAATTTGAGATCCACTACCTGGAGCTCCACCACCCGTGTTTATTGTTAAACCAGCAACACGACCAGCAAGTAAATTTTCAGTTGTAACATTTGCACCCTTGTTGAAATCTTTCGATGACAATTGTGTCACTGAACCTGTAAGATCTTTCTTTTTTACACCACCATAACCAACTTGAACTACAACTTCTTGCAGTTGATTAGCTTCTTCTACTAAAGAAATTGATACTGATTTTTGACCAGAATATTTTACTTCTTGAGCAGTGTAACCTATAAAAGAGAACTGAACTAAGTCTCCATTATTAAGCCCACCCAATTGAAACTTCCCATCAAAATCAGTTGTTGTGCTTTTGTTGGCACCTTTAACTATTACATTTACTCCCGGCAAAGGTTGATTGGATGCTGCATCCAAAACAACTCCACTTAACGTTTGCGCAAACGCAGCAAACGGCAAAATCAGGAATAAAAATAACAACTTTTTGTAAATTGTTTTCATACTTTTTGTTTAGGTTAAAATTTTTGCTTTGTGCTTATACTTTTGTCTTCGAATTGTTAAATTTATGCAAAAAAAAGGTTCAACAAAACGAACACTTGTTAATTGTGTTTCGAAAACGTTTTCGTGTTGAAAACTTTTTAGTTATGGTACATTTTTGACAATAAAATTGACGTTTGTGAAAAAAAAATATATCTTTATTGACAAATCATTAGTAAACAAAAAAATGAAGAGAAAAGTAACACTAAAACAAATTGCAAAAGAATTGGATGTTTCAATCTCTACTGTTTCAAAATCATTACGAAACAGTCTGGAAATTAGCGAAGACACAAGACAAAAAGTACAAGCTTTTGCAAAATTATACAACTACAAGCCAAACAACATTGCTTTAAGTCTAAAAAACAAGAAAACAAAAACTATTTGTATTATCATTCCCGAAATTATTCATCACTTTTTTGCTACTGTAATTAGTGGTGTTGAACATGTTGCTAATGAAAACGGATACAATGTTTTAGTATGTCTCTCGGACGAATCTTTTGATAAAGAAGTTATCAACATGGAAATGCTCGCTAGCGGAAGTATTGATGGTTTTATTATGTCTTTATCCAAAGAAACTCAGCAAAAAAAAGATTTTCATCATATTACCGAAGTCATAAATCAAGGAATGCCAGTAGTCATGTTTGACCGAGTTACGAATGAAATTTTATGTGACAAAATCATTATTGACGACGTTCATGCCGCTTATAACGCAACACAATTTTTAATCGATAAAGGCCTGAAAAAAATAGCCCTAATCACTACTGTAGACTACGTTAGCGTTGGAAAGCTAAGGACCGAAGGCTATAAAAAAGCTCTAAAAAGCAATGATATTGACATTAACGAAAATCTTATTCTAAAAATCGAAGACACCGAAGATTTTGACCATTATATAGAAGAACTTCTACAAAACAATGATATTGAAGCTATTTTTGCGGTAAACGAACTTTTTGCTGTTACTGCATTAAAAATTGCCAACAAGCTAGGAAAAAATATTCCCGAAGACATTTCAATAATAGGTTTCACTGATGGAATTATCTCCAAATATTCCACTCCAAGCATTACAACAGTTAGTCAAAATGGAATAAAAATGGGTGGAAAAGCAGCCAAAATGTTAATTGACCGATTAGAATCGGAAGACGAAGAAGAAGAACAATACAAAACAGAAGTTATCGAAACTGAATTAGTAGAAAGAGAATCAACAAAAAATTGATTTATCAACAAAAAACGTTTTCGTAAATATCCATTTCTTAATTTTTTTAATTAGCCTAGCCAAATTTAAAATCTTTAGTATATTTACAACTTATTATCAAGCTTATACTTTACTTCGAAACTAAAAAAGCTTGATAAGCAATAGCTTATCGTATTATAAATCATTAAATTACGATAATGGAAAAGCGTAAATTAGGTTTCTGGGAAATTTGGAACATGAGTTTCGGTTTCTTAGGAATACAAATGGGTTTTGCCCTACAAAATGCTAACGCTAGTAGAATTCTCCAGATTTTTGGTGCCGATGTTCATGAATTATCATGGTTTTGGATAATTGCTCCGCTAATGGGATTAATTGTTCAACCCATAATTGGACATTACAGTGACAATACTTGGGGAAGATTTGGCAGAAGAAAACCTTATTTCCTAGCTGGAGCTTTATTAGCTTCTATTGGATTAATTCTAATGCCTCAAGCCGAAATTTTCATTGCTTTTATGCCTGCCTTATGGGTTGGCGCGGGAATGTTAATGATAATGGACGCATCTTTCAATGTTGCAATGGAACCATTTAGAGCATTAGTTGGAGATAATCTTCGTGCCGACCAACATACAATTGGTTTTAGCGTTCAAACCGCTTTGATTGGTATTGGTGCTGTGGTTGGTTCTTGGTTACCTTATGTTTTAAACAAATGGTTCGGAATTAGTAACTTAGCAACTGAAACTTCAGCAATTCCACAAAATCTAATTTATTCCTTTATAATTGGTGCATTGATTCTTGTTGGTTCGATATTGATTACCATTTTCACAACAAAAGAATATTCGCCAGAAGAACTTGCCAAATTCAATGATGAAAAGCAACACAAAGAAGCTGTAGGCGAAAAGGAAAAAGAAGCAAAATTATCCGATATTTTTACAGACTTTGCCAAAATGCCCGAAACCATGCGCCAACTGAGTTGGGTGCAATTCTTTTCTTGGTTTGGACTTTTTGGAATGTGGGTTTTTTCAACTCCAGCAATTGCACAACACATTTACGGCCTAAGTATTAACGATACTAAAAGTGCCGAATTTCAATCAGCTGGAGATTGGGTTGGAATTATCTTTGGAGTTTACAATCTTGTTTCAGCTATCGTCGCTTTTGCATTGCCATACATCGCAAAACAAATTGGGCGACGAAAAACACATGCTCTTTCTTTAGTTTTAGGTGGAATTGGTTTAATTTCTATGTATTTCATGCCAAACAAAGAAGCATTAATTTTCTCCATGATTTTAGTAGGATTTGCTTGGGCGAGTATTTTAGCAATGCCTTATGCCATTTTAGCTGGTTCAATCCATCCAAAGAAAATGGGAGTTTACATGGGAATTTTTAATTTCTTCATCGTAATTCCTCAAATAGTAAATGCCTTAATTGGCGGACCATTAGTAAAATATGTTTATAGTGATCACGCCATTTATGCTATAGTGATGAGTGGAATTAGTTTCCTTATCGCAGCATTTTTAGTAATTAAAGTTAAAGATAACGTAGACACAAAATAATGTCAAAAAAAGCATTCATATTCGACCTCGACGGCGTAATTGTTGACACCGCTAAATATCATTTTTTAGCATGGCAAAAATTAGCACAGGAACTTGGTATCGAATTTACCCCAGAACACAACGAAGAATTAAAAGGAGTTAGCCGCGTTCGATCGCTTGATATCATCCTAGAACTTGGAGGAATTCAAGCTTCTCAAGAAGATAAAAACAAATGGCTTATCCAAAAAAACGAAGATTATCTATCCTATTTGGTAGATATTGATGAAAATGAAATTTTACCAGGAGTTTTACCTGTTTTACACTATTTAAAAGACAAAAATCAATTAATTGCTTTAGGTTCAGCTAGCAAAAATGCGAGACCAATTCTCGAAAAAACAGGAATTATCAACCTTTTTGACGCCATAGTTGACGGAAACGATGTTACTAATGCAAAACCCGATCCAGAAGTTTTCTTGCAAGCCGCAAAAAAACTTAATGTTACCAACGAAAATTCAATCGTTTTTGAAGATTCAGTAGCAGGAATCCAAGCCGCAAATATTGCCAACATGACAAGTATCGGAATTGGTGAAGCAACAACATTACACGAAGCAAAATACATATTTGAAGATTTCACGTTTATTGATGTATCATTCATAGAGTCTTTAATATATTAAAACAACAGAAAAATAAAAATTAGTGATTTAGGAAAACAATTATTTGAAGCAAAAGTCTTTAAATCTTTACATCCAAAAATCTTTAAATCAAAATAAAAATGAACCAAGATTATATCAAACCAGATAACTGGTCGATTATTGAAGAAGGATTTGATGCCGAAAGAGTAAAATCTTCTGAAAGTTTATTCAGTATTGGTAATGGCGCAATGGGACAACGCGCAAATTTTGAAGAATATTATTCCGAAAAAACATTCCAAGGAAGTTATATTGCCGGAATTTATTATCCTGATAAAACAAAAGTGGGTTGGTGGAAAAACGGTTATCCAGAATATTTTGCCAAAGTCTTGAATGCTCCAAACTGGATTGGTATCAAAATAGAAATTAATGGCGAAAATTTAGATTTAGCCAAATGTCAATCGGTTTCAAATTTCAAGCGTGAGTTGAACATGAAAGAAGGAATTTACTATCGTTCTTTCAATGCCAAAATGCAAAACGGATTAGAGATTGCAGTTAAAGTAACGCGTTTTCTATCTTTAGATTTAGATGAATTAGGTGTTATCAATTATGAAATAACACCAAATGCTGATGCCAAAATTGTTTTCAAACCTTATGTCGATGCTGGCGTTCACAACGAAGATGCCAACTGGGAAGAAAAATTTTGGGAACCATTGAACGTTCAGCACAACAACAACGAGGCTTTTGTTACGGCAAGAACTTTCAAAACTCATTTTACTGCTACAACGTTTATGCAAAATGCTATTTTACTTAACGGTGAAAACACAAATGCATTGCCTGTAAATATTGAAAAAAACAACGAGAAAGTCGAATTCACATACGAAGTTGCTGTTGCAAATGGACAAACAGCATCCATCCAAAAACTAGGTGGTTATACGGTTTCAATGAACCATGAAAACACGCAAAAAGCAGCACAAAATGTAATTGCCGAAGGTTTGAAAATAGGTTTTACTAATTTAGTAGAAAGCCAAAAACAAGCTTGGGCAAAAATCTGGGAAATGAGCGATATTACTATTGATGGCGATGTAAAAGCACAACAAGGTATTCGTTTCAATATTTTCCAACTAAACCAAACATATCTTGGAAAAGACAGCCGATTAAACATTGGTCCAAAAGGATTTACAGGCGAAAAATATGGCGGTTCGACCTATTGGGATACCGAAGCCTATTGTATTCCTTTTTACATGGCTACAAAAGACCAGCAAGTTGCTCGAAATCTTTTGGCTTATCGTTATAACCAATTGGACAAAGCTATTGAAAATGCAGGAAAATTAGGCTTTACAAATGGTGCAGCTTTATATCCAATGGTTACCATGAATGGAGAAGAATGTCACAACGAATGGGAAATCACTTTTGAAGAAATTCATAGAAATGGCGCCATCGCTTTTGCTATTTTCAACTATCATCGATTTACTGGCGATTACAGTTATATTCCAGAAAAAGGATTGGAAGTTCTTATTGGAATTGCCCGTTTTTGGCACCAAAGAGCAACGTATTCAACTTACAGAAACCAATATGTAATTCTAGGCGTAACTGGTCCAAATGAATATGAAAACAACGTTAACAATAATTTCTACACCAATTATTTAGCCAAATGGTGTATCGATTATACAATTGAACAAATCAACAAAGTTCAAAACGAATATTCAGCCGATTATTCTCGAATAATGAGCAAAGTTAATCTTGACGATGCCGAAATTGCTCATTGGAAAAAAGTAGCAGACAAAATGTATTTTCCTTATTCGGAAGAACATGATGTTTACCTTCAACAAGATGGTTTTTTAGATAAAGAATTAGTAAAAGTTCACGATTTAGACAAAACCCAACGACCAATAAATCAAAAATGGTCTTGGGATAGAATTCTTCGTTCGCCATATATCAAACAAGCCGATACCTTGCAGGGTTTCTATTTCTTTGAAGATCATTTTAGCAAAGAACAATTAGAAAAACATTTCGATTTCTACGAACCGTTTACTGTTCATGAAAGTTCGCTTTCACCTTGTGTTCACTCAATTCAAGCTGCTGTTTTAGGAAGAATGGAACAAGCGTATACATTCTATTTACGAACTTCTCGATTGGATTTAGATGATTACAATAAAGAAGTAGAAGAAGGTTTGCATATTACTTCTATGGCTGGTACTTGGATGAGTATTGTAGAAGGTTTTGGTGGAATGCGTGTAAAAAATAACTCATTACATTTTGAACCAAGAATTCCAAAAGAATGGAATGGTTATTCATTTAAAATCAATTTCAGAAACCAAATATTAAAAGTAGCCGTTCATCAAAACGAAACCAATTTCACTTTGGAAGGCGAAACTGCAATTCCAGTTTTTGTAAACGGAAAAGAAATTTTAGTTGAACCGAATAGTTTGGTAACGGTTTAAATTAACCTAACACTAACCCTGTCAGCGTTTTAAACTCTGACAGGGTTTTTTAATTGTTTATAAAATGAAAAAAGCACTTCTATTACTTCTGTTTACAATAACAACTTTCGCACAAGTTGACAAAGTTGAACCGCCATTTTGGTGGAGTGACATGAACCGTTCCGACGTGCAAATAATGTTCTATGGAAAAAACATTGCTCAAAATGAAGTTTCTGTTTCTAATGGCATCATCATCAAAGGAATTCAAAAAACCGAAAACCCAAACTATGTTTTCGTTACTATTGACACCAAAAATCTAAGTGCTCAAAACATCGTTTTCACTTTCAAAAACGGCAAAAAATCATTTACTAAAAACTACGAACTCAAACAACGCAAAGAAAACTCACGCTTCCGCGAAAGTTACAACAGTTCTGACGTAATGTATCTTTTAATGCCAGATAGATTTGCTAACGGAAACCCAAACAACGACAGTCATCCATCAGTAACCGAAAAATACAATCGCGATTTACCTGGCGGAAGACATGGTGGTGACATCGTAGGAATTATCAAAAACATCAATTATATCCACGAACTTGGCGCAACAGCCATTTGGTCAACACCACTTTGTGAAGATAATGACGAACGATATTCTTATCACACCTATGGACAATCCGATGTGTATAAAATCGATCCAAGATATGGAACTAACGAAGATTATCTTCGAATGAGCCAAGAATTACACAAAAAAGGCATGAAAAACATTATGGATTATGTAACCAATCATTGGGGTTGGAAACATTGGATGATAAACGATTTGCCAACGCGCGATTGGATTCACCAATTTCCAGAATTTACCAATTCCAACTACAGAATGACAACCCAATTTGATGCAAATGCTTCAAAAAGAGATGCAGCACATTGTATGGATGGTTGGTTTGTAAAATCAATGCCCGATTTAAATCAATCTAATCCATTGGTTTTAAACTATCTTACTCAAAACGCTATTTGGTGGATTGAATATGCCGATTTAGATGGTTTTCGAGTAGATACTTATTCCTATAATGACAAAGAAGGAATTGCCAAATGGACAAAAGCAATCACAGACGAATATCCACATTTTAACATTGTTGGCGAAGTTTGGATGAACGACCAAGCTCAAATGGCTTATTGGCAAAAAGACAGTAAAATTGGCGCTATTCAAAACTTTAATTCCTATTTGCCTTCGGTAATGGATTTCACGTTGCACGAAGCGATTAGTTCCACTTTCAATGAAGACCAAGCTACTTGGGATAAAGGAATCATCAAAGTATATCAAAATTTTACCAACGATTTCTTATATCCAAACATTGACAATATTTTAACCTTTATTGAAAATCACGATACGCAACGTTTCAACCATTTATATCCCGATTTCAAAAAATACCAATTGGCTATGACTTTGTTAGCAACGATTCGAGGAATTCCTCAGATTTATTATGGTTCCGAAATTGGTATGGCAGGAAACAAAGACAAAGGCGATGCTGATATTCGACAAGATTTTCCTGGCGGATGGAATGGCGACAAAAACAACGCTTTCACAGCTTCAGGAAGAACCGATGTTCAGAAACAATACTTCGATTTTACGTCAAAACTATTAAATTGGAGAAAAAATAAATCGGTTATTCATTCAGGAAAAACTACTCATTATATACCAGAAAACAACGTTTATGTCTATTTCCGTTATAATGAAAAAGAAACGGTAATGATTATCATCAACAATAATCCCGAAAAACAAACCATCAAAACCAATCGTTTCCTAGAAAATATCAAAAACTATACTTCAGGAAAAGACGTTTTAGGAAATGCTTCTTTTGATTTAAAAAATGAAATTTCCATCGAAGGAAAATCGGCATTAATTTTAGAATTAAGATAAAAAAACAAACCATTAAGTAATTAAGAAAAGTTAAGTTGCATTATGATTTGACTTAATTTTTCTTAATTACTTAATGGTTCAAAAAATGAAAAATGAAAAAAATTGTTTTACTATTTTTAATCACAACCTTTTCATTTGCGCAAAGCAAAATAGAAAGCCATCAAATAGTTGACAAAGAAAAATTTGCTGGAATTATCCATCGAATAGATAGCTTTCCCACAAAATTTATTGTGCCAAGAACAGTCGATATTTGGTTGCCATCCAATTATGCTGAGGATAAAAAATACAGCGTTTTGTACATGCAAGATGGACAAATGCTTTTTGATTCATCGTCAACATGGAACAAGCAAGAATGGATGGTTGATGAAGTTGTTTCCAAATTAAATGCTGAAAATAAAATTGAAGACATGATTGTGGTTGCCATTTGGAATATTAAAAATCTTCGTCATGGCGATTTATTCCCAAAAAAACCGTTGCTACAACTTTCAAAAGATAAAATAGAATTTATTTATGTTGAAGCTCAAAAATTAAATTATAATTTAAAAATTGAAGATATTAATTCAGACAATTATCTAAAGTTTATCGTCAAAGAATTAAAACCATACATTGACAAAAAGTATTCGGTTTATACCGATGCAAAACATACCGCAATAATGGGTTCAAGTATGGGCGGATTGATTTCGATGTATGCCATTTGCGAATACCCAAAGGTTTTTGGAAAAGCAGCATGTTTATCAACCCATTGGGTAGGATTTCGTGATTTTGAAAACAACCCAATTCCAGAAAGTTTTTTTGCTTACATGGAGAAAAATTTACCCAATCCAAAAGACCACAAAATCTATTTCGATTACGGAACAGAAACACTAGACGCAAGTTATTTAAAATACGAATATCGGATAGACGAAGTGCTACAATCCAAAGGATACACAACAGAAAATTATAAAAATCTTAAATTTGAAGGAGAAAACCATTCGGAAGCTTCTTGGCAAAAACGAATTAACATTCCTATCGAATTTATGTTTGGAAAATAAATTAAACCTTTTAGATATTAAGTCAAATCTTAATGTAACTTAAACCCTTAATGGTTCAAAAAATAAAAATATGAAAAAAATTGTTTTAATTGTTTTAATTTTTTTAATTACAACTTTATCATTTGCCCAAAACGCAAATAGAAAATTCATTGAAATTGAAAAGCTTTCTAGTGGATTTTCGGTTAGAGTTTCAGATGGATATTATCTAGTAAACTTTTTAAATGATAAAATCATTGAAACATCATTTATACCAAATGGAGAAAAAAACAATTACACTTCGGAAGCCGTTGTCTTAAAAACTAAGTTAAAAGATATTTCTTTTAAAGAAAATATTAACACAATTGAATGTTATTCGAAATCAAGTAATTTAAAAATAGTTATTCAAAAATCACCATTCAAAATTTCCTATTTCAATAATAATGAAGAAATCCTTTCAGAAAAATCAGGATACGCAAAACGTAAACACATTCCATTGGAAAACGTAAAAGGAAACATTGTTTACGACTCTACCGAAGTGTTACAATTTAACATCACGTCAGATGAAATCCTTTTTGGCGGTGGTGCAAGAGCTTTAGGAATGAACAGACGCGGTAACCGTTTAGCACTTTATAACCGAGCACAATATGGCTACGAAACAAAAGCTGAACTGATGAATTTTTGCATTCCACTGGTTTTATCATCAAAATTATATGCCGTTCATTTTGATAATGCTACTATTGGTTATTTAGACTTAGATAGTAAAAAAAATAATGTCCTAGAATATGAAACCATTTCAGGAAGAAAAACCTATCAAGTAATCGTTGGCGAAACTTGGACAGATTTAATTTCAAATTATACAAAATTAACTGGAAATCAACCATTACCTCCAATATGGTCGTTTGGAAATTTTGCTTCCCGTTTTGGTTACCGTTCGCAAGAGCAAGTAGAAAAAACTATAAAGAAATTTCAAGATGAAAAAATCCCTGTTGATGCCATAATTCTAGATTTGTATTGGTTTGGAAAAACTGTTCAAGGCACAATGGGAAATCTCGATTGGGATAAAGATACTTTTCCTAATCCTGATAAAATGATTAGCGATTTGAATGAAAAAGGAATAAAAACCGTTTTAATTACAGAACCATTCATTCTTACTACCTCATCTAAATGGCAGGAAACGGTAGACAAAAAGGTACTAGCAACACTTAAAGATGGAAAACCAGCAACATGGGATTTCTATTTCGGGAATACTGGAATTGTTGATGTATTCAAGCCGGAAGGTTCAGCATGGTTTTGGAAGGTGTATAAACGACTAATTAATCAAGGCGTTGCCGGTGTTTGGGGCGATTTAGGCGAACCCGAAGTGTTTCCTAGCTTTGCCAATACCGCAAGAGGAACCGCTGATGAAGTACACAATATCTATGGACACAATTGGGCAAAACTCATTGCCGACGGTTATAAAAAAGATTTTCCAAAACAAAGACCGTTTATTTTAATGCGAGCAGGATATTCTGGAAGTCAACGTTTTGGAATGATACCTTGGAGTGGCGATGTTTCTCGAAGTTGGGGTGGTTTACAATCGCAAATGGAAATAGCTTTACAAATGGGAATGCAAGGTATGGCTTACATGCACTCTGATTTAGGCGGATTTGCTGGTGATTATTATGACAATGAATTATATTTGCGTTGGCTGCAATATGGTGTTTTTAATCCAATTTTCCGTCCGCACGCTCAAGATGATGTCGCTTCAGAAGTAGTATACAAAGATATCGCGACAAAAGAAGTTGCAAAAAAAGCTGTAGCATTGCGCTATCAATTACTGCCTTATAATTATACTTTAGCCTATGAAAACTCGGTTTCAGGAATACCATTGATGCGTCCGATATTTTTTCAAGAACCAAAAAACGAAAAAGCATTAAACGAAAAAGAAAGTTACCTTTGGGGAAATAACTTTTTAATAAAACCGATAACAAAAGCAGGCGTAACTTCAACAGAAGTATATTTCCCAAAATCGTCCAATTGGTTTGATTTTTATACTGGTAAAAAATATGATGCTGGAACTACTCAAATTGTAACTGTAAATTCAGAAAATATTCCTACTTACGTTCGTGGTGGTAGTTTTATTCCAATGAAAACATCGCTTCAAAATATGTCAGATTATTCTTTAAACTACTTTGATTTGCACTATTACTATGATGAAAGTAGTGTGGCAACTATCGATAAATTATTTCATGATGATGGAAAAACAACAAATAGCATAGAAAATAATGCCTATGAAATCATGACATTTACATCAATTTCAACATCTAAAAACACAATTTTGACTTTGAAAACAGAAATTGGAAAAAACTATAATGCAATCGATAAAATTGTTACTCTAAAAATTCACAATTGTAACCCAAAATCGATTTATATTGACGGAAAAATTACTTCTTTTACGAAAGAAAACAATAGTATAATGGTTCCCATCTCGTGGTTAAAAAATACAACCCCTGAAATTAAATTAGAATTTTAAAATGAAAAAAATAATCCTTTCTATTTCTGCTTCGCTCCTATTCATTAGCTGTAATTCAACCAAAGAAGTAACTTATAAACAGCAATCTAAAACACCTTTTGTTTGGGAAAGTGCCAATGTCTATTTTCTATTAATTGACCGTTTTAAAAATGGCAATCCAGCGAATGACAAAATTATTAACCGAACAAAACCTACAGGAAAACTTCGTGGGTTTGAAGGCGGTGATATTCGCGGAGTTATTCAAAAATTAGACGAAGGTTATTTTACCGATTTGGGTATCAACGCGATTTGGATGACACCTGTTGTAGAGCAAATTCATGGCAGCGTTGATGAAGGAACTGGAAACACCTATGGTTTTCATGGCTATTGGACTAAAGATTGGACAGCTATTGATCCAAGTTATGGTACGCGCGCTGATTTAAAAGAATTAGTAGATAAAGCTCATTCCAAAGGAATTAGAATTATACTCGATGCAGTAATCAATCATACTGGTCCAGTTACTGAATTGGATCCCGTTTTTCCTAGCGATTGGGTTAGAACTTCGCCAAAATGTACTTATAACTCGTATGATACTTTTATAAATTGTACGTTAGTTGAAAATCTTCCCGACGTTTTAACTGAAAGCAACAAAGAAGTTTCTTTGCCACCAATGCTCGTTGAAAAATGGAAAAAAGAAGGACGCTATGAACAAGAAGTAGCCGAACTAAATGCTTTTTTTAAAAAAACAGGTTATCCTCGTGCACCTCGATATTATATCATGAAATGGTTGGCAGATTACATTGCCGATTTTGGAATCGATGGCTACAGAGCTGATACCGTGAAACACACTTACGAAGATGTTTGGAAAGATTTTGAAACCGTTTGTCAATCAACTTTTGAGGAATACAAAAAAAATAATCCAGCAAAAGTATTAGACGATAACAAGTTCTTTACCGTTGGTGAAGTATATGGCTATAATATCAGCGGGAAAAAGTTCTATGATTTTGGAGACAAAAAGGTAGACTATTTTATAAATGGATTTTCTAGTTTAATCAATTTTGATTTTAGAAACGAAGCCAAAATGAATTATGAAGACTTATTTTCAAAATACAATTCGATACTTCAAAACGATTTAAAAGACTACAGCGTAATGAATTACATATCATCGCATGATGATGGATATCCCTTTGACAAGCAAAGAGAAAAGATTTTTGAAGCAGGAACAAAACTCTTATTAACTCCCGGAATTTCTCAAGTTTATTATGGTGATGAAACATCTAGACCGTTAGATATTCCTGGTACACAAGGTGATGCTACACTACGTTCTTTTATGAACTGGGAAGAATTTGAATTTAATAAAACGACCTATAAAATTCATGAGCATTATAAAAAGTTAGGACAATTTAGAGCCAATCACCCAGCAATAGGCGCAGGAATTCATAAACAAATTTCTAGCTATCCTTATGTTTTTAGTCGTACCTTCGTAAAAAATAATTACAAAGACGAAGTAGTAGTAGGTTTAGATTTACCATCTGGTAAAAAAGAAATAAACGTAGGTACTACTTTTGCAAATGGGACCAAAGTCAAAGATGCTTATTCTGGAAAAACAGCAATAGTTGAAAATGAAAAAATAAGTATCGATACGAATTACAACATCGTATTACTTGAAAAAATGTAAGATTTAATACAAAAACACCTTTATAAATTATGCCTTTTGAATACATTGAAATTGAAAGAGTTGAAAAACTTACTAAAGAGGAATTTATAAAAAATTACTACAAACCTCAAAAACCTGTGGTGGTGACTAATCAAATTGAAGATTGGCCAGCTTTTACAAAATGGAATTTTGACTTTTTAAGAGAAGTTGCAGGCGATAAAACTGTCCCGTTGTATGACAGTCGAAAAACCGATTACACTAAAAAAGTCAACGAGCCCGATTTTACAATGACAATGTCTGAGTATATCGATATTTTAGAAAAAGGACCAACAGATTTACGCATCTTTCTTTATAACCTTATGAAAGATGTGCCATCAATGAAAGAAGATATGAAATGGCCCGATTTAGGTCCGAGATTACTAAAAAGTTTACCATTGGTGTTTTTCGGAGGTGAAGGTGCAAAAGTTTTTATACATTATGATATTGATTTTCCAAACCTTTTTCACTTTCATTTTCAAGGAGAAAAACAATGTATCATCATTGACCCCAAAGAAACCAAATACATGTATCGTCTTCCCTACTCTTGGCTCTGCCACGAAGATATAGACTTTGAAAACCCTGATTTTGATAAATTCCCCGCGTTAAAACATGTTAAACCTTATATTACCAACTTAAAGCACGGCGAAATGTTATACATGCCTGAAGGTTGGTGGCACTACATGAAATATTTAACACCCGGTTTCTCTCTAAGCTTACGTTCATTGGCAAGCAAACCTAGTAATTTGTTTAAAGGATTTGCAAATGTGGCCATTATTCGACACTATGATAATTGGATGCGAAAAAGAAAAGGGCAAGCTTGGCTTGACTATAAAGATGAGGAAGCCATTCGTCGCACCAATGCTTTATTGACTAAATGATACTAATAGGACATCGTGGAGCAAAAGGACACATGGCTGAAAACACTTTGGCTTCTTTCGAAAAAGCTTTACAACTCAATGTCGACATGATTGAACTGGATGTTTTTCTAAGTAGAGACAATATTCCAGTTGTCATTCACGATAAGACAATAGATAGAACAACTTCTGGCTTTGGTTTGGTTTCTAGTTTTTCTGCACGTGAACTTCGAGAATTTGGCATTCCCACGCTACAAGATGTTTTTCAATTGGTCAATAATCAATGTGATATTAATATTGAGGTTAAAGAAATTAAAGCGGTAAAAAGCATTTTAGATTTAATAGATTCGAATATTTTTTCAAAAGACAAAATCTTGATTTCGAGTTTTGATTGGAATGCTTTGCAAGAAGTTCGGTTTCATGATGATGAAATTCGGATTGGTGTTTTAACCGAAACTGATTTAGAGCTCGCCATAGCCTTCGCCAAATTCATGCAAGCTTACTCCATTCATCCCTATTATCATTTATTAACCCCTGAAAATTGTCAAAAAATGAAAAACAATCGTTTAAAAATTTTCACATGGACTGTTAATGAGCCCGAAGACATTATCTTTGTGAAATCGTTATACGTTGACGGGATAATTACTGATTTTCCAGATAGAGTATAAATTAACCGTAAAGTTCGCCAAGATTTACACAAGCAACGCCAAGTTTTAAATTAATAAATAAATTTTGTGATTTAATGAACTCAAACTTTGATATAATAATCGTTGGTGGCGGAGCTGCAGGTTTTTTTACGGCAATTAATATCGTAGAAAATAATCCGCATTCAAAGGTTGCTATTCTCGAAAGAGGAAAAAGCGTTTTAGAAAAAGTTAGGATTTCTGGTGGCGGTCGATGTAATGTGACGCATGCTTGTTTTGTTCCCAATGATTTGGTGAAATTTTATCCTCGTGGAGAAAAAGAATTGCGTGGGCCATTTCATCAATTTTGTTCGGGCGATACTATTGAATGGTTTGAGAAACATGGTGTGGAATTGAAAATAGAAGATGATGGTCGCATGTTTCCCACAACTGATAATTCACAAACCATTATAGATTGCTTTTTGACTGCTGTTAAAAAATTGAAAATTGAAGTTTTAACGGGACAAAGTGTGCAATCACTTTTTAAAGGAAATGACTATTGGAAAGTCGAAACCAATAATGAAACCTACTCGTGTCAAAAACTAATTATGACTACAGGTAGTAATCCTAAGATATGGGAAATGCTACAAAATATGGAACATACGATTGTTGCGCCTGTTCCTTCATTGTTTACTTTTAATATCAAAGATAGCCGAATTGCAACTTTAATGGGTGTTTCGACTTTCGCCAAAGTAAAAGTAAAAGAGACAAAGCTAGAAGCTGTTGGACCATTATTAATTACCCATTGGGGAATGAGTGGGCCAGCAATTTTGAGACTTTCGGCTTGGGGTGCAATTATTTTGGCTGAAAAAAAGTATCAGTTTATCATACAAGTCAACTGGTTGGGTGATGCCACGTTTGAAGAAACTTTGGAGCAATTAAAAGAATTAAAACTCGAACAAGCTAAAAAAGTTGTTTCTAAAATATCTCCATTTGAGTTACCAAATCGATTGTGGGAAAGTTTGGTCTTAGCTTCCCAAATTGATAGCGAAGTGAAATGGGCAGATTTATCCAAAACACAACTCACAAATTTAGCCAGCCAACTAACCAACGGCGAATTTCAAGTTAACGGGAAAAGCACTTTTAAAGAAGAGTTTGTTACTGCTGGTGGCATTGATTTAAAAGAAATAAACTTCAAAACAATGGAAAGCAAATTGCACGATAATCTATATTTTGCTGGCGAAATCATGAATATTGATGCCATTACAGGTGGTTTTAACTTTCAAAATGCTTGGACAAGTGGATTTATAATTGCCAGCGGAATTTAATTTTTTTTAACAAATGTTGTAGGTGCTTCAAAATCAATTATATTTGATTACTAATTCTAATCAAATGAAACAAACTCTACTCCTTTTTTTATTTTTCACCCTAAAAGTATTCGCTCAACCTAGCATTACAACTTATAATGTTTGCGATGACAATAACGATGGTTTTGCTATTTTTGATTTAACTACAAAAATCCCTGAGATTTTAGCCAATGATAATCCAGTAGATTTTTCAATAACTTTTCATGAAACTTTAACAGATGCTCAAACCAATTCAAATGCAATAACAACAATTGGAGGTTATACGAATGTTCAACCATTTGTACAAACTATTTTTATAAATAAATTAAACAATGCAACAAATCTAAGTGATTTACTTGCTCTAGATATTATAGTGCAGCCAAGTCCAATTGCTGATGTTGCCGCGGTAACAGCCTGTTTTTATCAAGGAGTTGCGCTTTTTGATTTAGGAACTACAGCTGAGTTAATTTGGGCTCAAAATAATGCTACACCAAATCTAATAAGTGTCAGTTTCCACAATTCACTTGTTAATGCAATGAATCAAATCAATCCTTTGCCATATCAGTTAGCTTCACAAGATAACTTCACAGTAATCTATATTTCAATAAAAAATACAATAACAGGTTGTTCTACTTTTACTCCTTTATCTCTCATAGGTGAAAATTGTAACAATAACAATTGTCAAACACCAACTAACTTATTTATTGAACCTGTTTCAAACAACATTTACACTTTAGATTGGTCTACTGTTAATGGAGCAACAAGTTATGAGGTTTTTCTAACTGGTATTAATAGTCCTGAACCAACACCAAATACAACCGGTATAAGTTCAACTGTTAGTAATTATACCTTTTCTAACTTAAACTGTGGAACTGCTTTCAAATGTTATGTTCGTTCAGTTTGTTCAACAAATGACACTTCTCCATGGTCTAATGCTATTATTTTTGAAACACCTGATTGTAGCGGTGGAACATGTGTTGTTCCAACAAATTTAGCTACAAATAGCATCACATTAAATTCCGCTACATTAAATTGGTCAACAAATAATAACGGTGATACTTCTTGGGAAATTTATATTGTTCCACAAGGAAGTCCTGCGCCAACAAGCACAACAACTGGTTCAGTAATTGCAAATGTTAATCCTTTTATAATTGTTGGGTTAAATTGTGGTACTTCTTACACATATTATATTCGCGCAGCATGCACCAATCAAGCGTTTTCTGATTGGTCAGTTGGAGCAAATTTTCAGACTATTGGCTGCGGAACTGCTGTAACCGTTTCTACAACAACTTTAACGCCAACACAAATTTTAAACACCGTTGTGCTTAACGAAGAATGTGGCACACCTACCAATATCGTTACGCAAGGAATATGTGGGATTGGCTATTTTAACAACAACGATGGCGATTTTCCTTTTGAAGAAGGATTAATTCTCCGCAGCGGAAACGCTAATCTATCTGGTGGAAGTTATACTGGTGGAAATTCACTTTCCTCTACTTGCTCTAACTTAAATGATGGCGATTTGAACAATGTATTAGTTTCAACAGGAAATGCTTCGGGAACAATTAATGATGCTACTTTTATGAAATTTGATTTCGTTCCAACATCCAATTTATTAACATTCAATTTCATTTTCGCTTCTAATGAATATGGAAATTATCAGTGTAATTTCTCCGATGTTTTTGGATTTATTTTAACCGATTTAACCACTGGAGATAAACAAAATATTGCGGTTGTTCCAAACACTACAATCCCAATTTCAACTACAACAGTTAGAAATAATCTTTACAATAATGCTTGTCCATCGGTAAATGCGCAATATTTTGGTAGTTTCAACCCAAATAATCCAGAAAGTGATATCAACTTTGTTGGTCAAACGGTTCCTTTAACGGCTTTTGCAAATGTGATTCCAAATCGTCAATATTCGTTAAAATTGGCAGTTGGTGATTATAATGACTCTATGTTTGATTCAGCAGTATTTATTGAAGGTGGTAGTTTGGCGTTTGGCAATCAATGTAATGATAATATTCAGTTAATGGCTTTTGTTGATACGAATACGAACGGAATTAAAGATACTGGAGAAGTCGCTTTTTCCCAAGGAACATTCAATTTTGTTGTAAATAATGATGGAATTACAACCGAAAACCAATCTTCAAACGGTACGTTTTATATTTTCCCTGAAAACCTCAGCAATAGCTATGACATTTCGTTTTTAGTTTACCCAGAATTAGCAAGTTTTTTCTCCAATTCAACTACATTTACTGATATTGTTTTTGATGAAAATGGCGATAATATTTACTATTTCCCTATTACAAATACGCAACCTTACAACGATGTAGAAGTAAGCGTAAGTTCTTTTGGAAATCCAAATCCAGGGTTTAATTACAATAATTATATCATATACAAAAATAATGGTTTAACACCTGTTTCTGGTATTTTGCAATTTAACTATGATAGTATTTTAACTGTATTAAGTATTTCTCAAGCTGGTACTATTGCCACATCCAATGGCTTTGCCTATAACTATATTGATTTACAACCTGGTGAAACACGAATTATTTATGTAAACTTCATTGTACCAACAATTCCTATAGTTAGTTTGGGACAATTAGTAACAAATACCGCTATTTCAATAAATGATGGTGATATCAATTTAACAAATAATACCTCTGAATTTATTCAAACCATTATTGGTTCTTATGATCCAAATGATAAACTAGAAGCGCATGGCGGAAAAATAGTTTTTGATGAATTTGACTCAAATGATTACTTGTATTACACCATTCGTTTTCAAAATACAGGAACTGCCAATGCACAGTTTGTTCGACTAGAAGATACTTTAAACGAAATGCTAGATGAAACTAGTGTGAGAATGATTACATCAAGTCATAATTATGTTTTGACAAGAAATAACAATCAATTAACATGGCAATTTGACCAAATAAATCTTCCACCTCAAATAGTTAATGATACAGGAAGTAATGGATTTGTACAATTCAAAATAAAACCAAAAGCAGGTTTTGCTTTAGGAGATGTTATTCCAAATACTGCTGAAATATATTTTGATTTTAATCCAGCAATCATCACCAATACTTTTGAAACTGAGTTTGTAGAAACGTTAGGCAATACTCAATTTAATGCGTCAAGCATTGGTTTGTATCCTAATCCTGCTAAAGAAAACTTCACGATAGGTAATAGTGGTTCAGAAAACATCACTCAAATTACTATTTATGAAGTTAGCGGAAAAAGAATATTCCAACAAACTAAATCGTTTGAAACTCAAACGACAATTCCAGTTTCTACTTTTGCCAAAGGAATATATTTGGTAGAAGTTGTTTCTGAAAACAAATCAAAAGTAACAAAGAAGTTAGTTGTTAAATAAACTAAAAGTCCCGAAATTATCGGGACTTTTTTTATCGGTTTAAATACCAAATACTAAACGTTAAAACGGTTGCAAAACTAACCCATGCCAAATAAGGAAGTAAAAGATAACCCGAAATTTTATCTAATTTCTTAAACTGAAGATAGGTTTCATAAATCATCAACCAAAGTAAAATAATTTCAAATGAAGCCAACATCGGATTACGCAATCCAAAAAACAAATACGACCATAAAGCATTCAAAGCCAATTGAATTATAAAAAATAGAAAAGCCTTTTTTACATTTTTTTCATCAGTATCAATTTTGTTCCAAACTCTTCCAGCAGCGAAACCCATCATAACGTAAAGCAATGTCCAAACAGGTGCAAAAATCCAATTAGGCGGATTAAAAAATGGTTTGTTCAAATCGGCATACCAAGTTGGAATATTTTCTCGAGTAACTATACTTGAAATGTAACCAACCGCCAAACAAGTCAAAATTACAGTAGCAATTCGTAGAATTTTTTGCATGATAAAAAGATTTTAGTCAAATGTACTACAGATTTATAAACTATTTTTAAAAAAAGTATCTTTGCCAAAAAAAATTTAGTTATGGTTTCTGAAAAAGATTTTATTTCAACCGAAATGGCATCAATCGAAAAAGGCAGTTTTCAATGGAGTTCGCCAAGTAATATCGCTTTAGTAAAATATTGGGGTAAAAAAGAAAATCAAATACCAGCCAATCCATCCATAAGTTTTACTTTGAACAATTGTAAAACGATTACTAAATTGGATGTCTCCAAAAAAGAAACAAACTATACCTTTTCATTCGATTTATTATTTGAAGGAAAACCAAAAGAAGATTTTAAACCAAAAATTCAAAAATTCTTTGAACGCATTGAAAAATATTGCCCTTATTTAAAACAATATCATTTCACGATTGATACTGAAAATACTTTTCCACATAGTTCTGGAATTGCTTCATCTGCATCTGGAATGGCAGCTTTATCGATGAATATTATGAGTTTGGAAAAAGCGCTCAATCCAACTTTAACAGATGATTTTTTCTACCAAAAAGCATCATTTCTAGCTAGATTAGGTTCTGGAAGTGCGTGTAGAAGTATCAAAGGAAATGTAGTTGTTTGGGGAAAACATAGCGAAATTTCAACTAGTTCCGATTTATTTGGAGTAGCATTTCCGTTACAACTTCATGAAAATTTCCACAATTATCAAGACACCATTTTATTAGTTGACAAAGGCGAAAAACAAGTTTCGAGCACAGTTGGTCACGATTTAATGCACAATCATCCGTATGCTTCAACTCGTTTTGAACAAGCGCACACCAACTTATCGGCATTAAAAAAAGTGCTGGAAAACGGAAATTTAGACGAATTCATCAAAATTATAGAAAGCGAAGCACTCACTTTACACGCCATGATGATGACTTCAATGCCTTATTTTATTCTAATGAAACCGAACACATTAGAAATCATCAACAAAATTTGGAAGTTCAGAAACGAAACGAATATTCCTATATGTTTTACACTCGATGCAGGAGCAAATGTCCATGTTTTGTATCCCGAAAACGTTAGCGAGAAAGTTTTACAATTTATTCAGCAAGAATTAGTTGGCCATTGTCAAAATGGTAACTATATTTGTGATCAAATTGGAAACGGAAGTCAATTGATACAACTATGAAAGGACCACTTTTTTATTCAAAAATTCTTCTCTTCGGAGAATACGGAATTATCAGAGACTCTAAGGGTTTATCTATTCCTTACAACTTTTATAACGGTGCTTTGAAAGTGGACGAAAATCCATCAGCCGAAGCTATGAAATCAAACGAAAGTTTAAAACGATATGTTGGTTATTTGGAACAATTACAAGAAGACCAACCTGAGCTAGTAACTTTCAATTTACAATTACTAAAAACGGATGTTGAACGTGGCATGTATTTCGATTCAAGCATTCCACAAGGTTATGGCGTTGGAAGTAGTGGCGCTTTAGTTGCTGCTATTTATGATAAATATGCCAATAATAAAATAACCGTTTTAGAAAACCTAACTCGTGAAAAGTTATTGCAGTTAAAAACCATTTTCTCTCAAATGGAGTCATTTTTCCACGGAAAAAGTTCTGGTCTTGATCCATTAAACAGCTATTTGAGTATTCCAATTTTGATTAATTCAAAAGATAATATTGAAGCTACCGGAATTCCATCGCAAAGCGCAACAGGAAAAGGTGCTGTCTTTTTATTAGACTCTGGAATTGTTGGCGAAACAGCACCAATGGTTAACATTTTTATGGAAAACCTAAAGGAAGAAGGTTTCCGAAAAATGCTAAAAAACCAATTCGTAAAATATACGGACGCTTGTGTGGAAAATTTCCTTGGCGGTGATATAAAATCACTTTTCAAAAACACCAAGCAATTATCTAAAGTCGTTTTAAATAATTTCAAACCAATGATTCCCGAACAGTTTCATGGCGTTTGGCAACAAGGAATTGATACTAATGATTACTACCTAAAACTTTGCGGTTCTGGAGGTGGCGGATATATTCTTGGTTTCACCGAAGATTTAGAAAAAGCAAAACAATCCCTAAAAGATTACAAACTTGAAGTAGTTTATCAATTTTAAATTTCTACTATGCTTAGCCGAAAAACCAAACATCTGCTGTTAAAAATTATCAGCATGTTTTCTGTGGTTCGAGGCTATAACATTCCAGTTATTGTCTTGGCACAATACCTGTCGTCTATATTTATTCTTGCTCCCGAAAAAAGAGCTTTGGAAGTAATCCTCGACAAAAATCTTTTCTTAATCGTACTTTTATCCTCATTAACCATAGCTTCGGGTTACATTATCAACAATTTTTACGACAGTAAAAAAGACCTAATCAACCGACCAAATAAATCCATGCTCGATAGATTAGTCAGTCAAAAAACCAAACTTCAAGTTTATTTTTCAATCAATTTTATTGTTTTTATACTCGCCTTTTTTGTGTCAATCCGAGCCGTACTTTTCTTTTCTTGCTATATTTTTCTCATTTGGTTCTATTCCCATAAACTCAAAAAAATAGCAATCATTGGTAATTTAACCGCCTCACTCCTAGCCGTTTTACCATTTTTTGCCATCCTTTTATATTTCAAAAACTTCTACAACGTCATTTTTGCACATGCAACATTTTTATATTTACTCATTCTCATCCGCGAAATGATAAAAGATTTAGAAAATATAAAAGGCGATATAGCAAACGATTACCAAACCATTCCCGTAATTTTTGGCGAAAATTTCTCCAAAAAAACCATCACATTTTTAACGATTTCCACCATAATTCCAGTATATTTTCTAATCGAAATATTCGAAGTTGGCTACATGGATATCTACTTCTACATTAGCATGATAATCCTGATTTTCTTTCTCCAAAAACTCTGGAAATCCGAAACAAAATCCGATTATCTAAAACTCCACAATATTCTAAAGTTCATAGTAGTTTCGGGCGTTTTTTGCATCATTTTAATCAATCTCGAAGTACTAATTCACGGCAAAAAAGTAGTCGAAACCATTGTTCGTTAGTAGCGAAACTTTCACCAATTACTACACCTTTTTCCCGCTTTCCGTTTCAATCTCTTCGAGGATTTCCACTTCAAATGAAATTCATCGAACTCCAATAAAAATTATTAACAAAGTGAAATAATCGGGGCTAATTTTTAAACCATAGCATTTTATTATACGATATAAGCATCTGAAATACGTATCTTTGCACAAATTACAGAATTTATGAATAATAAGGAAGGCAACAATAAACGAAACAGTTCACGTTCAAATAGTTCGAGACCAAATTCGAATAAGCCAAAACCTGCCATGCAAAAACGTGCGCAAGGTCCAAAAAAAGTAAAACCAACAACTGATTCTGCATCACCAAAGAAAACAGCAAAACCAGTAAATAATATACCTAAACCACTAAAATCGGACGACATTCGATTGAACAAATACATTTCCAATTCAGGAGTTTGTTCACGTCGTGATGCCGATATTTATATTCAGTCAGGAAACGTAAAAGTAAACGGCGAAGTTATTACTGAAATGGGCTACAAAGTAAAACCTGGCGATGTGGTAAACTTTGACGGAACAACGTTAACTCCAGAACGCAAAGAATATATTTTGCTAAACAAACCTAAAAACTTCACAACTTCTAACGAAGACAATGATGATTATAGAAATGTTTTAGAATTAGTTCGAGCAGCAACCAAAGCCAAAATTCAACCCATCGGAAGAATGGATAAAAACACTACTGGTTTATTAGTTTTCACAAACGATACTGATATGATTAGAAAATTCAGTTTACCTAATCAAAAATCAACAAAAATCTATCAAGTTTCCCTAGACCGAAATTTAAAATTTGAAGATTTAGAAAAAATTTCTGGTGGCGTAACGCTTGACGGACATAAATTATACGTGGACGAAATCAGTTATATTGAAAACGAACCAAAAACTGAAATCGGGCTAAAACTAAGAACACCAAACGTGAAAGTAGTTCGTGCTATTTTTGAAAGTTTCAAATACGATGTACTTAAAATTGACCGTGTCTCTTTTGCTGGATTGACAAAGAAAAATTTACCTCGCGGTAACTGGCGTTTCTTAACAGAACAAGAAATCATCAATTTGAAAAATCTATAAAAATTGTATATTTACATTACTAAAATCCTCTTTTTTAGAATAAGAGGATTTTTTTTGTCTAAAAATAAAATATGTCAACAGAAAAAAACCTATCCATTGCGCATCTTTGGTTTGAAGCCTTTAATGCTCATAATCTTGAAAAACTTTTGTCATTATATGATGATGAAGCACAACATTTTAGTCCAAAATTAAAAATTCGCCATCCCGAAACCAATGGTTTAGTTATTGGAAAAGATGCTTTACGTTCTTGGTGGCAAGATGCTTTTGACCGATTGCCAAGTTTGCATTATAAAGTAACTTCATTAACTTCAAATTCGGATAGAGTTTTTATGGAATACATCAGAACTGTGGAAAACGAACCCGAAATGCTCGTAGCCGAAGTACTCGAAATTAAAGACGGAAAAATCATTTTTTCCCGAGTTTATCACGGATAATTTATCATTCCGTTAACTAATCAATTCAGTTAAAAATATAGTTTTACCTACTAATCAATACATTATGAGAAAAATTTATTCATTTTCGGCAATTGTAATTTTGTCATTACTTTTTGCAAACTGCAAATCCGACGAAAAACCACAGGACTTCAAATCAATAACTGATAACTATTTCAATGAAAAAAACGAATTAAGTCCGCTTGAAGCAACCTTCAATGGACAAACAGAGCAAAACGACAAATTAGTTTTTGAAATGACCGATGCGTATCGTTCTAAAAAGAAAGCTCTTTTTGAAAAATATTTATCCGAATTAAAAAAAATTGATTTCGACAAACTATCCGAAGAAGAAAAAAATAGCTACGACATCATCAAATGGGAAGCTGAAGTTGGCATTTCATTATTGGAACAAAACGGAAATTTAACGCCAATCAATCAGTTTGACGGAACGCATTTAACGATGGGACAATTGGCCAGTGCCGAAAGTGCGCAACCATTCAAAACCGTTGACGATTATGAAAAATTCTACAAAAGATTAGATTTATATACCGTTTGGATTGATTCTGCTATTGTTTATATGAAAAAAGGAATGAACCAAAATGTGCTTTTACCAAAAAGTTTGGCAGTAAAAGTTGTTCCTCAATTTGAATCGTTAATTACTCCAAAAGCCGAAGACAATCTTTTTTATTCAAGCTGTAAAAAATTCCCAACCGAATTTACGCAGCAACAAAAAGACGAATTATCTAAAAAATATGCAGCTACAATTTCTGAAAAACTTATTCCTCAGTTTCAAAAAATGGTAAAATTTTTAAACGAAGAATATGTTCCAAAATGCAGAACAACCAGCGGAATAGGAAGTTTAAATGGCGGAAATGAATTGTACAAATCTCTAGTAAAACAATGGACAACAACGACCAAAACTCCTGAAGAAATTCACGAATTAGGATTGAAAGAAGTTGCTCGCATTAAATCGGAAATGGAAAAAGTAAAAACCCAAGTTGGTTTTACTGGAACAATAATTGAGTTTTTTGAACATGTTAGAAACAAACCCGAATTAAAACCATTCAAAGATCCAAAAGAAGTAATTGCTAATTTTGAAAGATACCATAAAATCATCAAGCCAAATGTGGATAAACTATTTTCGCTTCAACCAAAAACTCCGTTTCAAATCAAACGAACAGAAGCATTTAGAGAAAATACCGCGAGTGCCGAATATATGCAAGGTGCAACCGACGGTTCGCGTCCGGGAACTTTTTATGTTCCAATTCCTGATGTAAAAAATTACAACTACTATGCCGATGAAGATTTGTTTTTGCACGAAGCCATTCCAGGTCATCATTTCCAAATTTCGTTGCAACAAGAAAACGCAGCTTTACCCGATTTCAGAAAATTCAATTGGTTTGGTGCTTATGGTGAAGGTTGGGCTTTATACACCGAAAGTCTTGGAAAAGAATTAGGTTTATACAATGATCCGTATCAATATTTTGGAATGTTAAGCAGCGAAATGCATCGCGCTATTCGTTTAGTAGTTGATACTGGTTTGCATAGCAAAGGTTGGACGCGTGAACAAGCGATAAAATATTCACTTGAAAACGAAGCCGAAAGTGAAGCAAGTATTATTGCCGAAATTGAACGTTATATGGCAATTCCAGGACAAGCTTTGTCTTATAAAATTGGCCAATTAAAAATCATTGAGCTTCGCAAAAAAGCCGAAACAGAGATGAAAGACAAATTTGACGTTAAAGTTTTCCATCAAAAAGTATTGGAATCTGGCGTAATGCCATTGGCTTTGTTGGAAAAGAAAATCAACGATTGGATTTCCACTGCAAAATAAATTCAACAAAAAACGGCTTTCAAATGAAAGCCGTTTTTTTTATTTTTTAATTCCCTGTTCTAATTTATCAAAATTGATAGGATTTCCGTTTACGTCAAAATATTGGTAGTGATATTTCAACTTTCCATCAAATTCTTCTATTCTAATTTCCATTTGATAAAAACCGCCTTTCCACTCAACAACAACGCTAAAAGTATATTCTGCAACACCAAAACTACTTGGCATTGTACTAGCATAAACCAATCGTCTTGACTTTAAATTTAGCGTATTAATCTCAAAATTTTCATACGTTCCAATTCCTTGCTCATCAGAATCAATTCCTTCTTCATCATGATGACCAATAACTCGGCTACTTTTCTTAACATCTTTAGTATAATTATAAATATCTTTAATTGAAACAATTACATCTTTCAACGAATTTTTCCCAACATTAAAAACATAAAATCTCAATTGATGCACGTAGGTGTTTTTATCTGATTTTTTACCATTATCATCGGACAAATCCAAATCGGTAATTTCAATCAACGGTAAATTATTACCCAACATATTCTGATAAGAATACGCAACACTTGGAGAAAAAGCACTAGAATCTAGTTCTTTATTTTTTAGTACACTGTTTAGTTTCTCAATTTCTTTTTTGCTTTTGGCTAATTCAATTTCTACTTCAGGCGAAGCAACAGTTGAGCCATTTCCTTTGTAATAAATAAAAATGGCTATCGCTATTAAAATACATCCTAGAATTGCTAGTATAATCGTTATCATATTCGATTTATGGTTCATTCTTTTCTATTTGATACTTCTTCAAAAGTGTTACATAGTAAAATACGATGTAAAACTATCTTAAAAGAATTCAATAATAAATTTTTAACGATAAATAGCTCAATTTTAAGATAAAAATCAAATTTTTAGCAATAATTGCAATTTTTCTAGATAAAAAACCAATAAAAATAAAAAAAGCCCAAACTTTCGTTTGAGCTTTCTGTGCGGGTAATAGGACTCGAACCTACACGCCTTGCGGCACCAGATCCTAAGTCTGGCATGTCTACCAATTTCACCATACCCGCGAAATTTGTGAGTGCAAATATAAACATTACTTTGTAATTTCCAATACTCAATTAATAAATTCCAAAAAAATACTTCTCCTGCAAAAATTTGGAATTTGGAATTCAAAAAATGGGATTTCTATTTGTATATTTGACATTATTCAATTTTAATTAAAATGGACAACATAAAACACTACGTTCAACAAAACAAAGAACGTTTTATCAACGAATTAATCGAATTATTAAAAATACCTTCGGTTAGTGCTGATAGCGCATATTCTCAAGATGTCATCAACACTTCTGAAGCCGTAAAAGCTAGCTTGGAAAAAGCTGGATGCCAATTTGTAGAAATTTGCGAAACACCAGGTTATCCTATTGTTTTTGGCGAACATATCATCGACACCAATTTACCAACAGTTTTGGTTTATGGGCATTATGATGTTCAACCGCCAGATCCAATGGAACTTTGGACTTCTCCACCATTTGAACCTGTAATAAAAACTACCGAAATTCATCCTGATGGAGCCATTTTTGCTCGTGGTGCATGCGATGACAAAGGTCAGATGTACATGCATATAAAAGCATTTGAATACATGATTGCCAATAATTGTTTGCCTTGTAATGTAAAATTCATGATTGAAGGCGAAGAAGAAGTAGGTTCAAAATCGTTAGGCTGGTTTGTAGAACGAAATCAAGAAAAATTAAGTTGCGACGTGATTTTAATTTCTGATACCGGAATGATTTCTAATTCGCAACCAAGTATAACAACAGGTTTGCGTGGTTTAAGCTATGTTGAAGTTGAAGTTACAGGACCAAATCGCGATTTACATTCTGGACTTTATGGCGGCGCTGTAGCCAATCCAATAAATGTGTTGACCAAAATGATTGCATCACTTCACGACGAAAACAATCATATTACTATTCCTGGATTTTATGATAAAGTAGAAGAACTTTCCGCTGAAGAAAGAGCTGAAATGGCAAAACGTCCTTACTGTGAAGACGAATATAAAAAAGCGCTAGACATTGCTGATGTTTATGGTGAAACAGGTTATTCAACCAATGAAAGAAATTCGATTCGTCCAACACTTGATGTAAACGGAATTTGGGGTGGTTATACTGGCGAAGGTGCAAAAACAGTAATCGCAAGTAAAGCTTTTGCAAAAATTTCGATGCGTTTGGTTCCAAATCAAGATTGGGAAGAAATCACCGAACTGTTCAAAACCCATTTCGAAAGTATCGCACCAAAATCGGTGAAAGTAAAAGTAAAACCTCATCATGGCGGACAAGGTTATGTAACACCTATTGACAGCATTGGTTATCAAGCTGCTAATAAAGCTTACACTGAAACCTTTGGAGTTCAAGCTATTCCAGTTCGTTCTGGAGGAAGTATTCCAATTGTAGCGTTGTTTGAAAAAGAATTGAAATCCAAAACCATTTTGATGGGATTCGGTCTCGACAGTGATGCCATTCACTCACCAAACGAGCATTTTGGAATATTTAATTACTTAAAAGGAATTGAAACTATTCCGTTGTTTTATAAATATTTTGTGGAACTAAGTAAATAAGTTTTACCACGAAGACACTAAGAAAACACAAAGTTCACAAGAAAAAAAATCTGCAAAATCAAATATGATTTTGCAGATTTTTTATTTCCAATAAACTTGTCATTTCGAGGAACGAGAAATCTCATAATCATTGCTTATATTGATGTGATTTCTCCTTGCTCGGAATTACAAAAAAGAAAAAAAATGTTAAATTACTACTCTACACTTGTAGAATTGATTTTTTATTCTACATTTGTAGAGTTAATTCTAAAAACATAGAGCAATGCAATTATCCAATTCTGAAGAACAACTAATGGAACATTTGTGGAAACTTGAAAAAGCTTTCATGAAAGATTTGCTAGAAGCTTATCCTGAACCAAAACCAGCAACAACAACCGTTGCCACGCTTCTGAAACGAATGATTGATAAAAAATTTGTCGCTTACAACGAGTTTGGTAATTCACGCGAATATTATCCATTAGTCAAAAAATCGGATTATTTCTCTAAACATGTGAACGGATTGATTAAAAATTTCTTTGACAATTCAGCATCGCAGTTTGCTTCCTTTTTTACAACCGAAACAAATCTTTCGGAAAAAGAATTGGAAGAACTTAAAAAAATTATTGATGTTCAACTTCAAAAAAAGAAAAAATGATAGACTTTATTATATCATCATCGGTTTGTTTGAGCATTTTTCTTGCAGTATATCATTTGCTTTTGGAAAAAGAAAAAATGCACAATTTCAATAGATTTTACCTATTGGGTTCGATAGTAATTTCATTGCTAATTCCATTTTTAAACTTCGAAATCATAAAAGAAATTCCTGTAGAAGTTTCAGAAACCGTTATGGTTGAAGGAATAATTTCAAGTCAAGCGGTTTTTGTTGAAGAAGAACCTTCGATTTTACCATTAATCATTTGCAGTTTATATGGTTTAATAACTTTTGGACTTTTCATTCGTTTTGGAAAAAATATTTTGGAACTTATATCAAAAACCAAGTCAAATCCAACGGTAAAATATCAAAACGCCAATTTGATTTTATTGGAAGAAAAAGTACTTCCGCACACATTTTGGAACTCCATTTTTATCAATTTTGATGATTATAATCGCAGAAATATTGAAGATGAATTATACACGCATGAATTAGTTCACGTAAATCAAAAACATACATTAGATATTCTATTTATCGAGACACTGAAAACCATTTTTTGGTTCAATCCGTTGTTTTATTTCTACAAAAAAGCTATTCAACTTAACCACGAATTCCTTGCTGATGAAGAAGTAGTAAAATCATGTGATAATGTTCCGTTTTACCAAACCTTATTGCTGCAAAAAACTAGTATCAATCACGTATTTCTAACCAGTAATCTCAACTATTTAGTTACCAAAAAAAGATTAATTATGATGACAAGAAACACCTCAAAATCATTGGCTTTACTTAAAAAAATCGCAATTCTACCAATACTAGCAACAATGATTTACTTTTTTTGTGTAGAAATTGTAGCGCAAGAAAAAAAAGTATCTAATGAAAATTACAAAACAAAAAATCATGCTGTTGCTTATGCTACATCTGAAACAAATAAAAAAATAAACAAAAACAATTTAGAAGAGTATTTTAAAGGTGTTCGAATCAAATATTATGACAAGTTAGTCTTAGTTGAAGAAGAAACAAAAGCTCCAAATACTGTTGGTGCAAAATATCCAAAATTAATTTTTGATAAAAAATACGAAGAACTTACAAAAGAAGAGAAAGAAGATATTGAAATTTCTTTAATTCTTAGTATGCAAAAACCACTTGAAAAAAAATCACCATCTCAACAAGAACTGAAAGAATTCCAAAATTCTAAAAAATTTGCGATATGGATTGATGGGGAAAATGTAGCAAATAGTGAATTAAACAAATACAACGTTAAAGATTTTGCCTATTATTCAGGAAGTGTTATTCTCAAAAACGCGCGAACAAAAAAGCATCCACAACCCTTTCAATATTGGTTTTATACACAACCTTATTTTGAAAAACAAAATATAGGAAAAAATAAGGACAAATATCCTGGCGATGAAATTGTGATTTTTAAAGAAGGAAGAAATCAAATTATTACACCAACTGAAAAATCAGCAGTAAGAGCAGAAGTTATCACTTCTGAGGAAGAAGTTTTGCCTGTTGCCAAAAATGAAAAGCCAAAAAAAGTTATCGTTGGAAAATATGATGAAAAACCAACTTACATTGAAAAAAATAAAAATAAAAAAGTTGAAGTAGTGGCAATTGGTGAAGAAGCCGATTTGGAAATACCTACTTTTCCTGGTGGAATTTCGGAGTTTTATAAATTCGTTGCTAAAAATTTTAAAATGCCTAAAAATTTCAACAGTAAAGAAAAATTGATTGTTTCCTTTATTGTTGAAAAAGATGGAAGTTTGTCAACTTTTGACGTAAAAAAAGACTTAGGTTCAGGCACAAAAAAAGAAGCGGTCAGAGTTTTGAAAAGTTCTCCAAAATGGATTCCAGCAAAAGTTAAAAATGAGACTGTTCGTTATCAATACGTGCTTCCAATCCAAATGTCCAAAGAATAAATGAAATTCCTTCTGATTTTTCTAACTGCGATTATTACAATTGGCTTTTCAAGTTGCAAAACCAATAAAACCTTAAACCATCATCGGGAAGGAAAATGGGTTTTTAAAGATACTGTAAATGGAGTTTTATACAAATCGAAAGGAAAATACAAACAAAGTCAAGAAATCAAAATGTGGAAATATTTTGAAGATTGCAAACTAGTTAAAACTGAAAAATACGAAGACAATATTTGCCATATTAAAACTTTTGATGAAAAAGGCAGAACCACTTCCATTGGAAAATCGATGATTGTGGAAGAAAATAACGAAACACATTGGTATTTAACTGGCGATTGGATTTTCTTTGATGAAAAAGGAAAAATCATCGGGATAAAAAAATATAAAAAAGGAGAATTAATCTCAGAAATTGAAATGTAAAAAATCCGCAGCTGTTGCGGATTTTTTGTTTAAATATCAATCACTTACAATAAAAATTATTTTTTGGCGTTATATTTGTATAATCATCATTAATCAAAAAATAATCAATCATGTCAAAACGTTTTTTCCTTCTTTGTTCTGGTGTCGATACTGACATTGTGAACGGTTGTTCCAACGGCGAACAAAACAAATATGCCGGAATTGGAGCTACAGTTTTTTTTACAGCCGTAATGGCTTTTATTGCTGCTTCTTATGCTTTATTTACCGTTTTTGACAACGTATTTATTGCAGTTGCTTTTGGATTAGTTTGGGGATTTTTAATCTTCAATCTCGACCGATTTATTGTTTCTACTATCAAAAAAAGAGATAATTTTTTGGATGAATTTATTCAAGCTTCGCCACGTATTGTTTTAGCAATTATCATTGCAGTTGTAATTTCAAAACCTTTGGAAATCAAAATTTTTGAAAAAGAAATCAATACTGTTTTATTAAAAGAAAAAAACGAAATGGCTTTGGCAAATAAAAAGCAAGTTGCCAATTATTTTCAGTCAGATTTGGATAAAAACAAAGCGCAAATCGATAGTTTGAAAAGCGATATTACCAAAAAAGAAAAAGAAGTAAACGATTTATACTCAACTTACATCACCGAAGCTGAAGGAACAGCCGGAACCAAAAAATTAGGAAAAGGTCCAGTTTATAAAGAAAAACGCGAAAAGCACGATGCGGCTTTGCAAGATTTGGCAACTTTAAAAACAACCAATAAAACCAAAATTGCCGACTTGGAAGCCAAAGCCAAAACGCTACAAGCTGATCTAGACAAAAAAGTAACCGAAACTCAACCTATTATTGATGGTTTCGACGGATTAATGGCTCGAATTAATGCTTTGAATAAATTACCTTGGTTGCCATCTTTCTTTATTATGTTGTTATTTTTAGCGATAGAAACTTCTCCAATTATTGCCAAATTATTATCGCCAAAAGGTGAATATGATTTCAAACAAGAAGATGGTGAAATGGGAATTAAAAACGTAATCGCTCAAAATCGTTATCAAAGTGAATTGCAACGAAAAACCGATGCCGAAATCTATGATAAAGTGTACGCTGATATCAAAGACGACAAGGAATTGTACAATTACAAGAAAAAAGGCGCAACCGAATTATTGAAACTTCAAGCCGATGGTTTTGTAGAAAAACAAAAGAAATCAATGTAGTTTAATTGCATAAGTACATAGAAAAAACCCTGTCAGAGTTTGAAACTCTGACAGGGTTAATTTTAAAGAAAAATATACTTTTACATATATTTTATAATCTCAGTCTTTAGCTTATCATATTCGCCTTGAAGAATTAATCCGTTGTCTAACAGTTTTTTATAGTTCTGAAGTTTTTCAAATAATTCATCTTGAGATAAATCGGCTAAACCTTTCTCGGTTTCTGCTTTCTCATCTGGAAATTGCTTTTCATCTCGATAACCCGAAACCGGAATAATTTCAGCAAAATTGGTTACTTCTTCCGCTTGAACTTCTTCGATAGCTTCTACTTCTTCTATAATTTCTACTGGAGTTTCAACAACTTTTGGTTCGTCAATAATTGGTTTATTCACAACCGGATTTTTTAACAAATCCAATTGCTCTTTGGCAAAAGTGTATAATTTTCGGGCTTGATTTTTTGGTAAATAATCTACAGTATGCGTTAAATCGGATTTGGTAGAAAAAGTAAATTCAGCTCCTAAAATTCCTTCTTTTACAAAACTTGCTGCAATATCATCCCAATCATAATCAACAAATTCCATTGATAAACCAAGATTTTTTGGTTTGCAAAGAATGATTCGCTTATTGGTTACCACAATGCTATCGGGCAAAATAGTTACGGCTGGTTTTTTTTGAACTGCAATATATCCAATTTCTTCATTGGACATCAATAGATTATCGAGCTTTGAAGTGATTTTTTCAATTGCTTTTGGATCTTGATCTTCGTTTAATATTTTCTTTAAATTATCAATCATATTGAAAGTTTATGAGTTTAAAAGAGATATCAAAAGTAATGCCTATTTTAATACAATTTATAGAATGTTAAAAAAATAATTAATAGTAATACTTTTGATTTTTTTAGTAAAACTTTTTAATTTAATTAACTTACTGTTAAGATTGTGTTTTACTTCTTTTATAGAAATTTGCAATAAAATTAAAAAAAAGTGAAAAGAGTTGTATTTTATTTGTTGGTACTTTTTGTTCAATGGACTTATGGTCAACAAAACCTATTTAACATTCCTTCGGGCGATATTACAAAAGAAGGTAAAATTTTCTATCAACACCAACTTAATGTTTATTCTGAAAAAATCGAAAGTAAAGGACACTTTGTTTATGGACTTGGCAAAGGTTGGGATGCAGGTATAAATCTTGTTGGAAAAGGCGCTTATTTTTCTGATGATTGGCGATTGGCTTATAATAGTGATACTCGTTTTGGCTCTGTTTACCCAAATTTGATGGGAACTTTACAAAAACAATTTAAAATAAATGACAAACTAGATTTTAATATTGGGACTCAAATTGGTGTAAACTTGAGTACAAAACTTGAAAATAAAGAGTTAAATAATTTCAACTATGCCATTTTTACTAAACATATAGGCAAAGGAAGTAGAATTGTTGCTGGTGCATATCACGGAAACCGAATGTTTCTTGGTACAGGAAACGATACTGGAATTTTATTGGGTTATGAAATGAAACTCAATAAACGTTGGTATCTAATGGGCGATTGGGTTAGCGGAAGTAATAACGAAGGTGTAGCGGTTCTTGGTGGAATGTATAATCTTTCTAAACGAGTGCAGCTTTGTGCGGGTTGGCTATTGCCCAACGAAAATAATCCAAAACCACAAGGTGTTGTGCTAGAAATCAATATTTTAACTTGGGATTTATTTTAATTCGTCACGAAGTTTTTTTGGTAAACCTGCCACAACCAATTCGTAGGAATGATTGATGAAATGAATAATTTTTTTATCATCAACTTCTTTGTTTACAAAGATAGTGTTCCAATGCTTTTTATTGGAATGATATCCTGGCGTAACGCTTTCATATTTTTCCCTTAATTCAATAGCGTAGTCTGGATCACATTTTAAATTCACCGTTGGATTTCCATTTTCCCAATCTTTTAGCGAAGCCAAACAAAACATTTTCCCAGCTACTTTAAACACTAAAGTATCTTCATCAAACGGAAAATGTTCGGTTACACCTTTTTTGGAAAGACAAAATTCGTAGAGTTGTTGGATGTTCATTTTAGTCTATTTTATACAAAATCGGTTTACTTGGAGAAGCATCATTTTCAAACGAAGCTATCTGAATATTTAGTAAATAACTTCCATCTAAAATTTCATTGGGTACAAAAATCATTTCAGTAATCGTAGAATCCAATCGTGAATCATCATTCAAATTAGCAATATCTTTTACATTCCAAAATGCTTTATGTGCCAATAACTTTCCTTCATCTTCTTCCCTATCAACACTTGGTAAATCAATTAACAAATGCTGAATTCTGCTTTCACGAATGAAAATTGCGGCTTCTTCCGAAAGATATGGCGGATTGGTTTTGGAATAATTTCTATGTTTTTTTTCATCAAGATTTGGTAGTGTTCTGATGACAATTGCACTTGGAAATTTTCCATTTAACGATTTTTCAATCTGCTTTTTTGTAATAACAAAATCATCGTCAATGTTCTCTGGTTCAACGGAAATCAGTTCTGCTGTAAAGAAAAATTGTTTCAAACATTGATTTATCGAATAAAACTCTCGTGTGATATGTCCGAGACATTCGGTATGCGTTCCGTGCCCATGCGGATTGAAAAAAATATTGTTGAAATTGGTCGAACTTCCTTCAGAAACTTTTCCAATCCAATCACCAAAACGAACTGGTTCGATTTCAGGTTTTTCGATATACCACGCAATTGGATTTTTATCAGAATTTGTTATAGGAATAGAAATATCAATGGGTTTTGATAGGTCGATTTCGAAATTATTTATTTTTGCTTTCATGTTAACCACTAAGACCACGAAGTTTTCACGGAGTTCACAAAGCTTTGTGTTTCTTTGTGCCTTCTTTGTGTGCTTTGTGGTTATTTTTCCAAATTTAACAAAAACAAGTCACTTGCTATTCCGTCGCAAAGAAATTTTCCCTTTTGGGTTGCTTTTAAAATCTTTTCATCAAAATAAAGTAATTCATCTGCAATAAATTTTTCGGATTGTTTTAAAAGATATTCTAGAAAATCAGTTCCAAATTCATTTTCAATTTTATCTAGAGAAATTCCCCAAATGGTTCGCAAACCGGTCATAACATATTCATTGTATCTATCGTTTTTGGATAAAATTTCAGTTTCGGATGGTAATTTATTTTCAGCTATTGCTTTTAAATACAAACTGTTGTTGGGAATATTCCAACTTCTAGAAATTCCATCAAAACTATGAGCTGATGGTCCAATTCCGATATATTTTTTGCCCAGCCAATACGCGGAATTGTTTTTAGAGAAATAATTTTCTTTCCCAAAATTGGATAATTCGTAATGAATAAAACCGCTTTCAAAAAGTTTGTCGACTAAAATTTGAAAATGTTCTTGAGCAACTTCGTCTTTAGGTTCATTGATTTTTCCGGTTTCTATTAATTTTTTCAAAGCCGTTCTAGGTTCAACCGTCAAAGCATAACTGGAAATATGTGGAATATTGAATGACAAAGCGGTTTCGATGTTTTGCAACCATTTTTCGTTGCTCATGTTCGGCATTCCATAAATCAAATCGATGGAAATATTATCGAAATATTGTATAGCTAATTCCAGACATTTTTTGGCTTCATCAGCATTATGTGCGCGATTCATCAGTTTTAAATCATCTTCAAAAAACGATTGAATTCCAATGGATAAACGGTTGACTTGGTTATTTGATAATTCAAGAATTCGCTCATTAGACAAATCATCTGGATTGGCTTCAATAGTGATTTCGGGATTTTCTACAACGTTGAAATTCTTAAACACTTCATCAATCAAAAATCTCAAATCTTCAATTGCTAATATCGACGGCGTTCCACCTCCAAAATAAATCGTCTCAACCTCATCATTTTCAAATTCATTTTTTCGCAACGCTATTTCTTTTGCCAATGCCAAAACCATTTCATCTTTTTTCTTCATTGAAGTCGAAAAATGAAAGTCACAGTAATGACAAGCTTGCTTGCAGAATGGTATGTGAATATAAATTCCAGACATAAGTCTGGCAAATATATTAATTAGTTAAAGGCTAAAACTTAAAAATTTGATTTAAAAGTTCCACTTGTAACTTGAATTGAATTAGAACCGCTTGTTGCTGTCAAACTAAATGTTCCTTCAATTATTCTTATGAAACTGGAAACAACTGTGTTCGATGTAATAGTTAATGTTCCTGTTGTTTGATAAAAATCATATTCTTTAGTTGTCGTATTAAATTTTGCAAAACCGATTTTGTTTTGACTATTGTTAGTGAATGAATATGTTCCCGTTTCAATAGTCTCTTCTGTCAAATTCATTATTATCATATTTTCATCGTCACTAATATATTTTCTATCTACATCAGAAAAACCATTGTCCCAAAAATCAGTTTCGTACCAATCTTGACCATTAATCTTACATGATAAGCCTAATCCAGTAATTGAAGGTGTTTGATTAATATACTCTGTATCAAAACTTCCTGACAAAGTAACACTTTCAGAATTTAGGTCAGTTTCGTCACTATACAATGTTCCACTATAAGTAACTTTTATTGTATTTGTAGCTTCATTTAGTGATACAATATTGAAAGTAAAATAATTTGATTTGTAGTATTGATAATTATAGAAAGAATTAAATTCAGCGTCATCGTAAGAAACAGACTCCAAATCACCAAATTGATTAAAAACTATTTCAATTGAAGAGTCATCACTTCCAGTTGCATAAATGGACATGGTTCTTTCGCTTTTTTGAGCAAAAACATTACTCAATGTAATTGGACTTCCATTTACCGTAAGTGCGGTTTGAACAGAACTTCCACCATCACCATCAGATGAGCATGAAAAAAAGCTAAAGGCTAATACAAGAAAACAAATAAGTTTTAAATTTTTCATTTTTTTAAGTTTTTTATGTTAATGACTGCAAAATATGAAAAAATTTT
>NZ_JACTAC010000119.1 GCF_014486675.1 Flavobacterium macrobrachii | reverse complement strand
AGCTCTAGGCCAAAGGCGGTATCGGTTTCTTTGATGTTTACAGCAGGAATATTTGGTGCGTAGTTTTGCATTCCGCCAAACCAATCTGGTTTTAGAAATTCATCAATGATGGATGGTAGATGTACTGTGTTTCTTTTTACTAAGTTCATAGCTTTATAATTTATGTTAAACATTTTTTTTACTTATGCTTAGCTTTAAACAAAGGATATACCAGTGTGTTTTTTAGGTCATTTTGACGGAAACTCATCGCTTTATTGGTAGTAAAAATGAAAAAATGACGGTTTTAACATTGTTTTAACTGACTAATTTTCAGTGTTATAATGGAAGTTAGAATTTAGAATTTAGAATTTAGAAGGTAGAATTTAGAAGGTAGAATTCAGAATTTAGAAAATAGAAAATAGAGAATAGATTTAAGGTCGTTGAATTCGCATTTGATGTCGTTGAATTGACATTTAATGTCGCCAGATTGAGATTTAATGTCCCCAAATTGAGATTTAATGTCGCCAAATTGAGATTTAAGGTCGCCAAATTGAGATTTAAGGTCGCCAAATTGAGATTTAAGGTCTCCAAATTGGCATTTAATGTCCCCAAATTGAGATTTAATGTCGCCAAATTGAGATTTAATGTCGCCAAATTGAGATTTAAGGTCTCCAAATTGAGATTTAAGGTCTCCAAATTGGCATTTAATGTCCCCAAATTGAGATTTAATGTCGCCAAATTGAGATTTAAGGTCTCCAAATTCGCATTTAAGGTCTCCAAATTGGCATTTAAAGTCTCCAAATTAGCATTTAAAGTCCCCAAATTGGCAATTAAAGCCCCCAAATTGCTATGTTTTTCAACATAATCACAATCAATTTAAAATCAAAAAACCTGCAAAAAACCTATAAACACTCTATTATGCTGCGTTGTAGCAATACTATTCAGACTTAAACCTGTCTAACTGGTCTGCAAAGGGTTGATTTTGTTTGTTTTTTTGGATTTTAGGGGTTTTTGCGCAAGGTTTTTGCCTCGGATTGCTCTGATTTTTATCGGATTGATTGCGTTGCATGGTGACGTCGAGTTCTATTCTTTTTCCTGATATGATAGCGACTTGACGGTTTGTGGTTTCAAAATCTACTCAAGAGAAGATAAGGTTATACAGACTGCTTTTTAAACTTGTCAGGTCAAGTGCAAAAATTCATCAGGACGAATTACTTATTTTACCGCGGTAAATTAGATAAGTTATGGCGGTAAATTGAATAAATTACCGCGGTAAATTTCTATCTTTGTTCTGACAAGTATTAATAGTAACTCTTATCCATTAAAAATATGGCTATACTCATTACGCCAATTGGAAAAACTAATCCAACGCAACCCGATGCACCGCTGCTTTATTACCCAAAAGCAACTAAAACAGGCGAAGTAGATTTAGAGAAAGTAACCGAAGAAATTGCTCAAGCTACATCGCTAACACAAGCTGATTGTTATGCCGCAGTCATTAGTTTAGTAAAAGTATTGGAAGACCATTTAGAAAAAGGCGAAATCGTTAGACTAGAACCTTTGGGCACGTTTCAAATAAGTGTAAAAGGAACTGCTAGTGATAGCGCAGCAGGTGTTTCTAAAGATAATGTAACTCGTGCTTCAATTATTTTCCGACCAGGAAAAAAGCTAAAAAAACTAGTAGGGAATTTGTCCTATGTTCGAAAAAAAATATCGTAATCTATTTTTTTCTACATTTAGGAGTTAAAAGTTAGCACTATGAAATGGGAAGCCAAAATCATAAAACACAAAGGTGAAATGCGGATAGCTGTTTTTTTTGAAAAAAACACCGATTTGATTTCACGTATAAAAAAAGTGGAAGGTTCACGATGGAGCCAGTCGAATGGTTTTTGGCATGTTCCTAATACTGTTGAAAATCAAATTAGGTTTAAAATAACAGTTAGTTTGCCCTCAGTGGAAGGTATTGAAGCGATAGAGAAATTTAAACAATATCTTCGCTCTAAACGGTATAGTGAAAGTACTATTACTACGTATAGTGAAGCTTTGAAATCGTTTTTTACTTTCTTTAATTCAAAAAGTATCAATTTGATTACAAATGAGGATATTATTTGTTACAACAATGATTATGTTTTGAAAAATAAACTATCTGCTTCCTATCAAAATCAAGTGGTTAATGCAGTTAAACTTTATTTCAAAACAATTAAAGACACTATGATTGAAGTTGAAAAAATACATCGTCCAAAACGAGCCAAGGTTTTGCCTAATGTGTTAAGCAAGGAAGAAGTAAAAAAAATACTCGAAGCAAATAGTAATTTAAAGCATAAAGCTATGCTCTCGATGATTTATAGTTGTGGATTGCGCCGCAGTGAGCTATTGAATTTAAAGTTTTCTGATATTGATTCTAAACGAAATATTGTAATCATAAGACAATCAAAGGGTAAGAAAGATAGAATTACACCATTATCTGCAAAAATATTAGATTTATTAAGGAGATATTATAAAGAATATAGTCCAAAAACTTATCTTTTTGAAGGACAAGAAAAAAACACCCAATATTCTGCTAGAAGTTTAGAGGAAGTATTAAAAAAAAGTGTTAAATTAGCTTCTATAAATAAACCTGTTACCTTGCATTGGCTTCGACATAGTTATGCTACGCATTTATTAGAAAGTGGAACCGATTTAAGATATATTCAGGAATTATTAGGACATAATAGCAGTAAAACAACTGAAATTTATACACATGTTAGTACAAAAAATATTCAGCAAATAAAAAGTCCTTTTGATGATTTATAAAAAAATAAAACGCAATAGCAATTGAGCAAAGCTACTAGAAATAGGTTAGCTTTGCTCAACTAAACAATAAAAAACTGAGCATATAAACAAGTTAATGGTAATGCTACGTTTACGTTAAATAAGACAATATGTGTGCTATAACATCAATTGTCCATCCATTACCTAACATTTTGTATCGTTGCGTATCGCTAACGTGATTTGTGTAATTATCAGGAACAGTTTGTAAACGTTCACATTCAATTGGTGTTAACCTTCTTATGTTTGAAGGATTTACCAATGTCATTCCATTTGCTTGTGAACCTTTCCAAGAGGTAGATAAAAATGTATTTGCTTTTTCATCTCCATTTTTAAAATTTGCTTTTTGTCTTTCATTTAATAAAAGCAAATTATCTTTTTGAACACTTGTAAGGCAATTTGTTTTACCATCGTTTCTTGGCTCAAGTTGTTGTTCAGTTGGTAATCCTGCAACTCTACTTTTTGGATTTTCGGGATTTCTGCCACGCATTGCAACGCATTGAATTTCTATTGCATTTGTATTTCCAGTATCTAAACAATAAGTTTTACCATCATTTCGAGATAATGGACCAGTTCCGCCTTTGCCAGTTTTTGAACTTCTTGGCATTGTATTATGAACCACTAAATCCATTTGCGAATGTAAACCGCCACTATTTCCACCAGCAGTAAAACAACGTGATTTTCGGTTGGTATCAATTATTATATTATCTGAAATATCAATTGCTCCGGAACTTGCATTTATACAACTTGCAATATCATTTTCAGTTTTGTAATTGATTTTACCATTATTGTAATTTGCTTTTCGGCTGTTCAAATAATCTAACATTTTGCCACTTAAAAAATACTTTTCATCAACTTCACTTTCTAAAATATCTTTTAGTAAAATCCCTTTGTCTTTTGGTTGTGGAATTGTGCATTTTAAATCTCCAAAAAGTCCATCAGGTTCAGCTGCAATATTTGTCCAATAAAGGCGTTTTCTGTTTTGTGCGGAAACGAGTGAAGAATTTATACGAATTGGATTTATTCCTATCGCTTGTGTTATAACTTTTTGCCATTTTGAACCCATTATAACATTTTCCAATAAAAACTTAACATCGGGATTGTATTTACGTATTTCGGTTAGTATTCGAATAAACTCCCAAAACAAATAAGATTGTCCTTCAAATTCAAAGTTTTGTGATTTAAGTTCTAAATAATGATCTAAAGTCAAAATCTCAATATTATCTTTTGTACTCATTCCTTTTCGTTTTCCAGCAAACGAAAAACTTTGACAAGGCGAACCACCAGCTAATAAATGAACAAAACCTATATCTGAACCTTTCACGTTCCTTACATCGCCAATTTGCATAGTGTTTGGAAAGTTTGCCATTGTAACTTGCATTGCATATTTATCAACTTCACTTGCAAAATATTTAGTTGGTATTTTCCCAATTTTATTTAAAGCTAATTGTAAGCAACTCATTCCATCAAAAAGAGAAACGGCTACAAAACCCGCACTACCATTAAT
>NZ_JACTAC010000118.1 GCF_014486675.1 Flavobacterium macrobrachii | reverse complement strand
GATAATGTATTATCCTAAAGAAACACGTTTGAAACCTGTAATTTCTACATTAAATCCTTTTACATAATCAGCTACTTTTTTACTGTCATCTTTGATGAAGTTTTGGTCTAATAATGCTTTTTCTTGATCTAAAGTAGTATTGTCAGAAATAAAACGAGCTACTTTTCCTGGAAGGATTTTGTCCCAAATTGCCTCTGGTTTACCTTCTGCTTTTAATTCAGCTTTTGCATCTTCTTCTGCTTGTTTGATAACTTCTGGAGTTAATTGAGAGAAAGAGATGTATTTAGGAACGTTTTTCAATGTTTTTCCTAAACGTGCAGCTTCTTCGTTTTCTTTTTCGATTACAGCAATACGAGCAGCAAGTTCTGAGGCAACGAAAGCAGGATCAAAATCTTTGTAAGATAATGTGTCAGCTCCCATTGAAGCAACTTGCATAGAGATATCTTTTGTTAATGTTTCAGCATTGTCAACTTTAGCAGAAATAGCTGTTAAAGCAGCAATTTTGTTAACGTGAACATAAGACCCAACGAATGCACCTTCTAAAATTTCGAAACCACCGATTTCGATTTTTTCACCGATAACACC
This sequence comes from Flavobacterium macrobrachii, assembly GCF_014486675.1. Classification (GTDB taxonomy): domain Bacteria; phylum Bacteroidota; class Bacteroidia; order Flavobacteriales; family Flavobacteriaceae; genus Flavobacterium; species Flavobacterium macrobrachii. The sequence goes on along the minus strand of NZ_JACTAC010000118.1, from coordinate 3,740 downwards.
TGTTTGCTCGATTAATTTTTCAGCAACTGTAATTCCGTTGAAATCAGAAGCTAAAAATTCTTCTTTAGAAGAGAAGTTGATTGCTCTTTCTACTAAATCTTTAGCTAAAGCTACGAAAGCTTCGTTTTTACCTACGAAATCTGTTTCACAGTTTAAAGTGATGATAGCTCCTTTTGTGTTGTCTGCATTGATAAAAGAAACAGCTGCACCTTCAGAAGACTCTCGGTCAGAACGGTTAGCTGCAACTTTTTGTCCTTTTTCTCTAAGGTTTTGAATTGCTTTATCGAAATCTCCTTCAGCTTCAACTAAAGCTTTTTTACAGTCCATCATTCCGGCACCTGTAAGTTGTCTTAATTTGTTTACGTCTGCAGCAGTAATTGTTGCCATTTTGTTTTTTATTTTAAGATTAATAAAATTCTTTTAAAAAAAAATTACGAATTACAAACTTAAAATCACGAGTATAATAATTCGTAATTCTTAATTCATAATTCGTAATTATTGGTTTTTATTCTTCAGACTTAGTTTCTGTAGCCTCTACTACTGGAGCAGCAACTTCAGCAACAGCTGTTTCTACCGAAGCTTCGGTATCTGGAGCATCAACTTCTTTGTCAGAAGTTCTGTTTGCTAATCCGTCTTTTACAGCGTCAGTAACCAATGATAAAATTTTATCGATTGATTTAGAAGCATCATCATTGGCTGGAATAACGTAATCTACTTCACGTGGATCAGAGTTAGTATCAACCATTGCGAAAACTGGAATGTTTAATTTTTGTGCTTCTTTTACTGCGATGTGTTCTGCTTTGATATCTACTACAAATAATGCAGCAGGTAATCTTGACATATCAGCGATAGAACCTAAATTCTTTTCTAATTTTGCACGAAGACGATCAACTTGTAATCTTTCTTTTTTAGAAAGTGTCATGAATGTTCCGTCTTTCTTCATTTTATCAATAGAAGCCATTTTTTTAACCGCTTTTCTGATAGTAACGAAGTTAGTTAACATTCCACCTGGCCATCTTTCAGTGATGTAAGGCATGTTACAAGCTGCAGCTTTTTCAGCTACGATGTCTTTTGCTTGTTTTTTGGTAGCTACAAAAAGTACTTTTCTACCAGATGCTGCAATTTTTTTCAAAGCTTCATTAGCTTCTTCAATTTTTGCAGCTGTTTTATAAAGATTAATGATATGAATACCATTTCTTTCCATATAAATATAAGGAGCCATATTTGGATCCCATTTACGAGTCATGTGTCCAAAGTGAACACCTGCTTCTAATAAATCTTTAACTTCAATTTTGTTTGCCATTGTGTAATAGTTTACGTTCCGTTGTTATAGCAATTTTCAAGTAGTTACTTTCGTTAGTCTTAAAAATTTAGATGCTAAACTAATCCCTTTTTCGTCAAAAAGAATATCGGCAACTTTATTAATTTCAATTTTAATTTGTAAAAAAATCTGAATATTAACGTTTTGAGAATTGGAATCTCTTACGTGCTTTTTTCTGACCGAATTTTTTACGCTCTACCATTCTTGGATCTCTTGTTAATAATCCTTCTGGTTTTAGGATAGCTCTGTTTTCAGCTTCTACTTCACACATTGCGCGAGCGATTGCCATTCTTACAGCTTCTGCTTGTCCTGTTGAACCACCACCATATACATTTACTTTAACGTCAAAGTTTTCTGCATTGTTTGTCATAGACATTGGTTGCAATACTTTGTACTGTAAAGTAGCTGTTGGAAAGTAGTTGTTAAATTCTCTTTTGTTTACGGTGATTTTTCCTGTTCCTTCAGAAACATAAACACGTGCAACTGCACATTTTCTTCTACCGATTTTGTGAATTGTTGCCATTACTTAAGATCGTTTAGGTTAACTGTTTTAGGTTTTTGTGCAGCATATTTGTGCTCAGTTCCTACAACAACATTTAGATTTCTGAAAAGTTCAGCTCCTAATTTGTTTTTAGGTAACATTCCTTTAACTGCTTTTTCAACAAGTGTAGCAGGGTTTTTTGATTGCAAAACTTTTGCAGTCAAAGATCTTTGTCCTCCTGGATAACCTGTGTGACGAATATACGTTTTGTCGTCAAGTTTGTTACCGGTAAGGTTAATTTTCTCTGCGTTGATAACAATTACGTTATCTCCACAGTCGACGTGAGGTGTATAACTTGGCTTGTATTTACCTCTAAGAATCATAGCGACCTTTGAAGATAAACGACCTAAGTTATGACCATCAGCATCTACAATGATCCACTCTTTTTGAACAGTGGCTTTGCTTGCAGATTGTGTCTTGTAGCTTAATGCGTCCATAATAATATTTTAATTAAACATTCCATTCCTAATTAAAGGAGTGCAAAAGTACAAATAAATATCATATATCCAAACAGTCATAAAAAATTTCTTTTAATTGCTTTTCAACCAATTAGCGAATACAAATAAATATTCCATTCCTATAATTTATTTTTCTATTTTTACACTTTAACTATGACCAAATGAAATCGAAAGCTACTTTAAAACAAATTGCAAAAGAATTAGGAGTTTCTGTTTCGACAGTTTCTAAGGCTTTGAACGGAAGTCCGGAGATTAGCGAGCCAACAAAACAGCGCGTTCAAGAATATGCAAAACTGAAAAATTACAAACCAAATGTTATCGGTTTAAATCTAAAAAATAGAAAAACTAAAACTATTGGCGTAATTATTCCTAATATTTTGAATTCATTTTTTGCTAAAGTTTTTAGTGGAATTGAAAAAGTTTGCGATGAAAAAGGCTATAAAGTCATCACTTGCATCTCTAACGAATCGTTAGAAAAAGAAATTAACGCACTTGAAATGTTGAGTAACGGAACTATCGATGGTTTTATTCTTTCCATTTCAGAAGAATCTCAAAAACTTCAGAGTTTTAATCATTTTAAAGAAATTATCAATGAAGGAACTCCAATTGTAATGTTTGACCGAATTGCCGAAGAAGTAAACTGCGACAAAGTTGTTGTTGACGATTTCGAGTCGGCAGTTAACGCTACTAACCATTTGATAAATTCAGGTTGTAAAAAAATAGCGTTGTTGTCAGCCATTGATAATTTAAGTGTAGGAAAACTTAGAGCGCAAGGTTTTTACAAAGCCATTGAAGATAAAGGTATAAAAGTAGATGAAAATTTAGTTATACTAACCAATAATAGCGAAGAGTTTAACTCTAAAATTGGTGGTTTCTTTATCAAAAATAAACCCGACGGCGTTTTTGCTTTAGACGAACACGCATCTGTTACTGCTATGAAATTAGGCATTCAAAACGGTTATAAAATTCCACAAGAACTTTCAATCATTGGTTTTGCTGATGGTGTTTGGTCGCGAAGAATGACTCCAAGTATGTCAACCGTTAGTCAACATGGTCCAGAAATTGGCGAAGTAGCAGCACAATTACTAATCGAAAAGCTCGAAAGCAACGACGAAACTTACACATACACTACAACTGTAATCAACACCGAATTAAGACAACGCGATTCGACCAAAAAAATTTAATAAATTTTAACAAATCGACGCAACCTTTTAACATTTGCTTCATCAAGAAGTAATAATCAAACTTGAAGCATGAAAATAAATACAATCTCTTTTCTTTTTATCACTTTCTTTTATAGTTTGACTTCATTTGCTCAAGAAAAATTAGATGTATTTGAAGTTGCTCGAAAAGGAACTGCTCAACAAGCTTTAGAAATCATTAAAACAGATGCAAAAGCGTTCAACACAACAAACAACAA
>NZ_JACTAC010000117.1 GCF_014486675.1 Flavobacterium macrobrachii | reverse complement strand
GTTTAAATAGTAAGTTTTAATGTTTTACAATGATACGTCTTGTCTCAACTGAAGTTTCATTTTCAAATCTCAATAAATAAATACCTTCAGATAATCCTTGAGTATTTAGACTTATTTTATCACTACTTAATTCTCTAGATTGTACACCAAAATTTTGTCCTAAAGTATTGAATAATGTGACTTTAAATTCGGAAATATTTTCCATTTCAACAATTAGTTCTTCATTTGCTGGAACAGGATAAATGGTTGGATTTATTCTAGTATTATCAGCTATTGAAAGAGTACTTGTAACATTTAAAGTATGGTTTAATTTATTGTAACCTGTCGTTGGTTCCCATAAATTATTATTTGCTAAGCGGATAGAATATTCAGGTCTAGAACTTAAATTTGAATGAAAATCAGGAAGATTTAATAGCATTTCATAGTTACCAGGAACAATGTTGGCAGGTAAATTTAATTGTTCTGAAATATCAATTACATTTGTACCTAACCAAAGTTGTGGATTAGAACTTAAAGGTATTGAATAAACTGCATTTGTACTTGTGTTTCTTAAAACGATGTAAGCAATTCTTTTGTTGTAAACTGAAGCAAATCCTGTATTTTTTAACTTAATAGATACTGATAATGTACTTCCAATAGAAGCTGAATTAGAATATGCACCAGAAACTAATTGATATCTGTAACCTAAATTCTTTTTAATTTCATTTAAACAATTACTTTCTGCAAATTCTCCGATTACTTCTGGATAGTAATCAATATTCATGTAAGACCAATGAAAAAGAGCCATTTCAGAAGTTCCTACATCACAGTTTGAACGATTTGGATCAAAATCACAAGATTCTCCACCCATAGGTACAAATTTAGTTTCTTGAGTCAAATAAGGATATTCAGTAGCTATATTTGTGTAAGTACCAACATCACTAGCATCAGATAAAAAGCAATCATTGTGGTGACCAACTCTGGCTAACGAAGAATTACTTAAAAATTGAGTTTGTGTTAAAGCAGTTGTAGTATTATATAATTTTTGCTTTAATTTTGGAGTTCTAATTTGAACTTTAATATTAGATGGAATTGCTGCTAATAAAGCTTCAACAATATCTTTTCTATTAGCATAATCAGCTGCAGTTGGGTTCATTCCAAAATGGTCTGTGTAATACCATTCACCCCAAGTTCCAATAAAACCTGCTTGAATTGTAGCAATTACATCACTGTTTGAACTAAGAACCGGAGATAATTGTGATATATGTTGCAAAATTTGAGCTTTTGAAGCATCGCGTTGTCCTAAAGTTGTTTGGTTTGAATAAGCAAATCTTATAATACATTTAATTCCAGCATTTCTCATTCTATCAAAATCAATTCTCATATTATTTAGAAAGCTTTCTGAAATTGGAGATGTTAAAAAAGTATCTAAATAGTACAAACGTAAAATCAATGTAATTTTTTCATTTGTTCTGTAGTTTGTCATAGTACTTTGAGTTAAAGTAGAAAAATTTGAAGCTTTTGTTTCTTTATGGTGATAAAAACCTCTTTCCGGATTTGGAAAGTTTTCTGTAGAAGCTGTATAGGTTACAGCAGTATTTTGCGAATTTGAAATAAGCGCAAAGAATAAAACTAAGAGTGTAATTACTTTTTTCATAATTGTGTAGGTTTTAGTTTTTTAAATTTTTCTATTTTCTTGCATTTGGGAAAACAAGAATGATACATGACAAATCTAAATAGATTAAATGCAATATTTATCGTTTAAATGAAAAAAAATGCAAAAAAAATCGATAAAATACTTAAATTGATATATTTTTATAGTAAAAACCTACAATAAATGGTCTTTATGTAAGTTTTTATAATCTAGTTTTACGTAAAAAGTTATTAACAAACTTGATTTCAGTTGTTTATAACTCTAAATTTAATAAGTAAATTTTAATATTTTTATTAGTCTAAAATAATTTTGAGTTTTATTTTTTTCTTTTTTTAAACCATTTTTAACTAAAATATTAAAAAATAAATCGAACTATAATTTATATTATGTAAAATAGAAATTGTATAATATTATTTAAAATGCTAACAGTTAAACTAATTACATTTAGTACTTTTGTTTAGTATAAAAAATAAACTGTTAAATGAGTACACTTTCAGTAAATATCGCAGAATTTTTAAAAGAATATCCACCATTCAATCATTTAAATAGTGATGAATTAATTGAAGTTAGTTCAAATATTGGTGTTTTGAATCTAGAAAAAAACAAAACTTTGTTTACAGTTAATGATAAATTACACGATAGTTTCTACGTTGTTGCTTCTGGTGTGGTAAATTTATCATTTATAGTTGATGCTGAAGAAACTTTACTAAATAAATGCTACGTCGGAGATATTTTTGGTTTAAGACCTTTTTTTGCAAAAAACAATTACATGATGACTGCAAAAGCTCGTGAGGATTCTGTAATCTATGCAATTCCTATTAGAGTTTTTAAACCATTTGTTTCTCAAAATCCATCAGTATTAGACTTTTTACTTGAAAGTTTTGCGTCTAACACAAAAAATTCATTTGATAGAGAAAACAAAACTAAATTGATAACTGATACGGTATATACTGATCATACCTCAAACGAAATTCAATTTTTTCAGAATCTAAGTTATCACAGAACGCCTTTAAAAATAGAAATTACATCTACAGCTAAAGATGTGGCTCAACTAATGACAGATAATCTCGTAAACAGTGCAATTATAATTCAACAAAATAATCCTATCGGAATTGTTACAGATACTGATTTTAGAAGTAAAATTGCTACCGGAAGAATTCCATTATCTTCAAGTATAGAAAAAATAATGTCTTCACCAGTTGTTTGTGTAAACGAAAGTGTTTCTGTTGCTGAAGCTCAACTTTTATTACTAAAATATAACATTAGTCATCTATGTGTTACGGTTGATGGTTCAGACAAATCAGATGTTAAAGGTGTAGTTTCTGAACATGATTTAATTGTAGCTCAATCTAATAATCCTGGAGTTATAATTAAAGAAATAAAGAAAGCTCTAACTCCAAAAGATTTAAAATTAGTAAGAGAAAAATTAACTGATTTAATCCAAACTTCCATTTCAAAAAACATTCCTCTTACTCATGTTTACAATATTTCTGGAGAAATTATTTTTGCAATAAATAAAAGAGCAATTGAATTAGCTATTTTAGATTTAGGTTCTCCTCCATCCAGATTTGCATGGTTAAGCATTGGCAGTCAAGGAAGAAAAGAACAACTTTTATTAACAGATCAAGACAGTATTTTAGTTTTTGAAGATGTAGCTGCCGATAAATATCGTGATGTAAAAGACTATTTTATTAAACTTTCTAAAAGAACTACAGCTATTTTAGAAAAAGTTGGATTTATGACTTGTCCAAATGGACACATGGCAAGTAACATGTCTTGGTGTAAGTCGTTATCGGATTGGATAAAACAATATAATAGTTGGATGAAAACTCCCGGCGAACAATCTAATGAAATAAGTAGTATATTTTTTGATTATGAAATTGTCTTTGGTGAAAACAAAATAGAAGATTCCCTAACAGAAACGATTTTTAATAATGTTAAAAATAATAATTTATTTTTTGACTACCTTGGTAATGATGCATTAAGAAAAAACCCACCACTAAATTTCTTCAAAAAATTCAATTTAGAAGAAGAAGGAGAAAACAAAGGTAAATTTGATATTAAAAATAAAGGAATTATGCCGTTAGTTGATGCGGCAAGACTTTTTATTTTAAGTATGCAAATAAAAGGTGTTAATAATACTTATTTAAGATTTAAACAGTTATCTATTACCGATCCAAAATATTCTGAAATTTATTTGAGTTGTGCCGAAGCATTTTTGGTATTATCAAAAATTAGAACACTTGAAGGATTAAAAAACGACTCTACAGGACAATTTATATCCATTGAAGAGCTTTCTAAATCTGACAAAGAGAAATTAAAAAACGCTTTAGCTCCAATAAGAGATTTAGAAGAATTAATTAAAGATAGATTTCAACTAACCCAATTTTCATAATGTTTGATTGGATAAAAAATATTAATCGCGAATATCCTGAATTCTGGAAGAACTATTTGTCACTATTTGAAACTAAATCAAGTCGATTTGTAGTTTTAAACACAGAAACAACAGGTTTAAATCCAAAGAAAGATGTAATCATTTCTTTTGGTGCTATTGGTGTTAAAAACGATATAATTAATATTGGTGACTCTTTTGAGCTAATAATTCCTCAATATAAATATTTACATGACAATGATTTGTCAAATGAATTTATTATTGAAAGTAATCTTCCAAAATTTGCAGAACCCAATGCCATTGAAGAATTAATAAAATTTATTGGTAATGCAACACTTGTAGGTCATCGAATACATTTTGACATTGAAATGATTAATGAGGTTTTAGATAAAATGGGTTGTGGAAAAATTAAAAATGAAGCGCTTGACGTAGAAGTTATGCATATGAAACTTTATGATATAACTAATAAATCATTCTCAATTGAGGAATTAATAAAAACTTATAAAATTCCAAAAAACGATAGAAATTCAGTGCTAGAAGACGCTTATTTGTTAGCGTTATTATTTTTAAAATTAAAATCTAAACTTGGATTTAAATAGT
>NZ_JACTAC010000116.1 GCF_014486675.1 Flavobacterium macrobrachii | reverse complement strand
ATTTGAAGTGGTTTTTTCATTTTAAGAAGAATAAGCTAGTCTAGCTTTAGCATCGCGTATCATAGCATCGAGCGCAAATAAAATGTGTTCTCTGTCTTGTTCAGGTAATTTTTGAATGGTTAAAATCCTATTAGTAATATCTTCATCTACTATAAACTCTGTTTTGCCTACTAAATAATCTAAGGATACATTAAACACATCGGCAATAGCAGTAGCCACTTCAATAGATGGTTTTGCTTCACCTCTTTCATAACGACCAATAACATTTTGATGAACGCCTATTTTTTTAGAGAGTTCTTCCTGTGATATTTTTTTTTCTTTGCGTAGTTCCGCAATCCGTTTTTCAAAACTCATAAAAGATATAATTAAACCTAATAAGGTATGCTTTTGCAAATATATAATACTTTTTTAGGTGTAAAAAAACACAAAAGATTTGTTTTTAAAACATTAAAAGTTATTTTTGTACACGAAAGTGTATAAAATAAAACTTATGAACAATCTAAACACCCAAAACCCAAACCAATTAGAATATCAAAACCAAATGCTCAGAATAGCAGTATTAGGCGGTATAAGGTTGGACGGATTAGACCGAATGCGTGTAACAGTTAAAATACAGGGTACGGAAGCAGACAGTTTAGCAGTGCGTCATAATTTAGATCTCTACAACGATACACAAGTTGAAAAGCTAATCAGAAAGACAGCAACAAAACTCGAAATCGGCACAAGTGTAATTGAAGCCAGTATTAACGAACTGATAGAAACATTAGAGAAATACCGTTTAGAACAACTACAGTCGCAAGTCCAAAGTCCAAAGTCGAAAGAACTTACCGAGAAAGAAAAACAAGAAGCATTAGAACTCTTAACTTCAAACTCCTTACTCCAAACTACCAATGAACTAATAGGACAAAGCGGAATTATAGGCGAAGAAATCAACCGATTAATCATGTATTTAATCTTTAGCAGTAGAAAAAGAGAACAACCATTACATATCATTAGCTTAGGATTATCGGGAACAGGAAAAACACATCTACAGGAAAACATCGGAAATCTAATCCCGGACGAGGAAAAAATAGAAATCACGACATTGTCAGAAAACGCATTTTATTACTTCGGTCAGCAGGAATTGAAACACAAATTGATTTTAATAGAAGATTTAGACGGAGCAGAAGGTGCATTGTACCCCATTAGAGAACTACAATCCAAAAAGAAAATCAGTAAAACAATAGCTTTTAAAAATACCAAGGGAGAAACCAAAACAACCAATATAACCGTTGAAGGTCCTGTATGCGTGGCAGGTTGCACCACCAAAGAAAGTATTTACGAGGATAACGCCAACCGTAGCTTTTTAATCTACTTGGATGAAAGCCAAGAGCAAGACGATAGAATTATGAACTATCAAAAATTAGTAAGTGCTAATAAAATCAATATAGAACAACAAATCAAAGCCAAAACACTATTACAAAACTCGCAATATTTACTAAAATCAATCAAAGTAATCAATCCCTATGCTGAAATGGTAGAACTACCCAAAGAAGTATTAAAACCAAGAAGAACAAACGCACATTATCTGCAATTTATAGAACTTATAACCTATTACCACCAACACCAAAGAGAAATTAAACACGACGAGGAGACAGGCGAAGAGTATATAGAAACTACCATAGAAGATATAAAAAACGCAAACGCACTAATCAAAGAAATCATCATACGAAAATCCGATATACTCACGGGAAGAAGCAGAAATCAATTAGAAGCTTTTAAAACGATATTAAAAAATAAATCCGAATTATTTACCAATCAGACGATACGTAAAACGTTGAAAATTGCTAAAAGTACAGCACAATACCACTTAAATACTTGGCTGGATGCGGGACTGATAACCAAAATACACGATAAAGAAAATCAAACCTATAACTACAGATTAGTAAACGAAAAAGAATATAAAACACTTGAAAATAAAATAGATACCATACTAAAAACAGTAGTAACCAACATCGAGAACCGAGCGAGTGAACAAGACCGAACCAAAACACAAATTAGTTCGGTTAAACCCAAAGCCACAAAGGAAAAAGTACAACCGACCGAGTGAACTAACTAAAGGGTATGACGACTAAAAAAACTTGAAACCTGAAACTTGAAACAAAATGAAAAAACTGTTACTCCAATCAACAAGCTATAATTATTTAGAGAATGCGTTTAAAGAATGGTTAGACATCTTGGGTTTTGTACAGGCAACGGTTTACAATCTGCCAACGGCTGTGAGGGAGTTTTTATATTACTTGGAGCAAAACAACTGCAAACAAATAACCGAATTAACAAATAACCACATCAAGGACTATTACAATTATCTCATCAGCAGAACCAACCAAAAGCAAGGCGGAGCATTAAGTACCAATTATATTAACAGTCATTTTTGGGCGTTAGAAAAGTTCTTCGAGTTCCTGCATCACAAAGGCACACAAAACCTGCCCGAAGTCAACTTAAAAAGACTAAAAATACAAACCTTAGAAAGAGAGATTTTAACCCAAGAGGAAATAAAAGAACTGTACACCATAGTAGAAAATCAAGAGATACAAACCCAAAAACAAGAAGCACTAAACTACCAAGACAAAGTATTATTAACGATTTATTACGGTTGCGGACTGCGAAGAACAGAAGGAATAAACGTAAACGTTGACGACATCAATTTTGACACAAGAGTATTACACGTTAAGAAAGGCAAGAACAGTAAACAACGATTAATACCCTTTAATAAAACAGCCTCTAAAATATTGCAAGATTGGGTTTTTGAATACAGAACCATACTAATACAAGATAAAACAGAAAGCAAATTATTTATCAATCGTTTTGGAAAACCATTAACAGGCGGAACATTAGCGGGCAGATTACAGCGAATAATAAACCAAAGTGAAAACATCAAACTCAAAGAAAAAAATATCACATTACATAGTTTACGCCACAGTATAGCAACACACTTATTAGCCAACGGAATGGACATCCAAAAAGTACAACGGTTTTTAGGTCATAGCTCACTCGAAACCACGCAAATCTACACGCATTTAATCGAAGAAAAGCAAGACCAATCACTCTTTACTATTTACTAATTACTCAAAAAATGAACTTTAAGACTTATCTAAAACAACAGGAATTAAGCAAGACAACAGCCGAAATGTACCATTATCAAACAATGAATTTTATTAGCTTTTTAGACAAGGATAATACCGAAGTGGAGAACTGTACAGAAAAGGAAATAATGTTATACTTGGCTCATTTACAAAAACAAGGCATCGCATCAGAAACAAGAAAATTAAGGCTATCAGCACTAAAACACTTCTTCAACTTCCAAATAGAAAACAATCAAAGAAAAGACAATCCGGCAAACAGGATAAAATTACAAGGCGGACAAAAGCAAAAACTCTATCCCATATTATCACCACAAGAATTACAAAACATCTACGAAAATTACACCGTTCCAAAAGAAGATGATCCAAGAAGCCATCACAATTGGTTTAACGGGTATAGACTGAGCAAAGAAAGAAACAAAGTTATTATAGGATTATTATTTAATCAAGGCATCACAACAGCAGAAGTTAGCAGAATTACAACCGATAGTTTAGACTTACGAAATGGAAAAATAGACATTACAGGCGGAAGAACAGGAAAAGACCGAACACTGGAGCTCAAATCAAGCCAAATAATGGATTTAATGGAATACCAATATAAAACTAGAAACGAACTACTGAAATACCACAAAGAACCTACCAAACAATTATTTTTAAGTACTCCAGCATCAGGACAAACACAGGTAAACGATGTAAACGCTTTTAATATCTTTAAACGGCTAACCGATGAACTAAAAGAACAAAATCCAAAGTTTATCAACTTCCTACAGGTTCGGGCATCAGTTATAACGTATTGGCTAAAGAATTACAATCTAAGACAAGTACAATACTTTGCAGGACACAAACGAATTATATCGACAGAAATGTATTTAATCAACGATATAGACGACTTGCAAAAAGAAATCGACAACTTCCACCCAATAGGATAATAATAAAAAAATAGGAACGCTTCGCTGACGAGTTTGCACCCACCCAGTCCAACGCTTCCCAACGCTCCAGTGGTTCTCCCACACCATCGGCACTTGTTTTTCCCCAAGTACAGCACTTTGCTTTGCCTGTTTTATTTTCCCAAAGCCAATCGCACATAAAACAGGCAAAGCAAAGAGCTGCTCTCCCAACGCTCAAAAACAAGAGCCGAAACCCGACGCTCAACCACTCCCAAAGCTATGTTACATAATAAGCCATTATAGTTCAAGCCCTTTGGGTTCGCTTCGCCTTGAAACTATAAGCTTATTATGTAAAATAGCCGCTCTCCAACGCTCCCACCCACTGCCGACGCTACTGCCGACGCACTACGAATGTTTTATTATTTATAAATTCTTTGTTCAAAAAACTGCACAAAATTACGCCTACTTCGCCCGAAGCTTGTAGCCTTAAATCTTTGCTTGTTTTTTATCAAAAAAATTTATAAAAGTATTGTGTTGACTAACGCCCTTCGGTTGTTTGCTCATTTTTTTGGAAGATTGCCAAGGAAAATCCGATTATAAAACAACATTTGATTAATGGCAATCTTCCAAAAAAATCGAGCCAAAAGTTAAAGCCAATCAGCCGACTACAGGAAAACTCCAAAGATGGTTTTGTACTTGCTTTTGGATAATGGATAAATAAAAACGATTTTTTATTGAAAGTCAGACCAAAATAATAAAACCATTAGCCGAGGATGTTTCGAGGATGTCCCGAGGATAAGCCCACCATAAGCCCACTAAAGCCGACTTTATCAGGGGGATAAAAAAAGGATAAATTAACCACATCAAACAGTTAATTTATCCTTGAAATAATGATTTTAAGGACTTGTAAGCACAAAAAAAGCCTTCC
>NZ_JACTAC010000115.1 GCF_014486675.1 Flavobacterium macrobrachii | reverse complement strand
CGGGCGACGTTACGCCGGGAAGTTCTCTGGTGTTTGGAGTTCACTTGATGGTTTTGTGTTTCAATAATCCCCGCCTGCGCCAAGCGGCAAAACGTTGTATGAAACCATTGACCAACGTAACGCAGAAAAAGAAATGAGAAAAACAATTTTACTTCTTTTATTTCCAATTATTACTTTTAGCCAAGTAAAACTTCCGAGCGTTCCGCAACCATCAGCATTTCCGAATTACCAAAATCAAAGTTTTGGAACGCCAACAAATATGCAACCGCCAAATCCAATGAATATATTTTATGGAACAGGCGAACAGGAAAGAATAAATCAACAAAACCAACAAATAATTCAAGAAGTTCAAAAAAGAGAAATCGAAGCTCAAAAAGCAAAACAAGAAATTTATCAAGACATTGTAAAAAAGAATTCAAACATAAGTTTTTCACTTCCTTCTTATTCTTTTTTGCCAGCATCTAAATATTATTACGAGGCTTACGATAAATTAATGCAAATAGACACAGCAAACTTTTCTGTAAAAAACACCAACTTTTTAATCGAAAATGCTTTTTACGAAAACAGTCAAGACAAAGCAGAGTTCGACAAAATCATAAAAAATTCAGGTGAATTTCTAATTGCTAAAATGCAAGAACTCGGCTATGATTTAAAAAGTAACTCGGCAAAAAATTATATGTTATTTCAATTCTTTTCCGAAACCCTACAACTCAAATCAAACGGATTAAAACATTTGCCTTTTAAATATGATTTTGAAGATTTTCAAGGCGTTAACGATTGGTCAAAAATGTTTGTAACTAAACTTTTAGCCACACAAACAGGACAATGTCATTCAATGCCTTTGTTGTACTTAATTCTTGCCGAAGAAATCAACGCAGAAGCCTATTTGGCATATTCTCCAAATCATTCCTACATTCGCTTTCCAGACGACAACCGCAAATGGCATAACATCGAACTCACTAACGGAATGTTTTCTACAACTTCCAGTATTTTAAATTCGGGTTACATCAAATCCGAAGCATTGAGCAATAAAATCTATATGCAAAATCTATCTAAAAAAGAATTGCTATCGCATTTCTATGTAGATTTAGCAATGGGTTACATTCACAAATTTGGCTACGATGAATTTTGTGCAAAGGTTATCGACAAAGCATTAGAACTTTCCCCAAACAGCATTAATGCAAATATGGTAAAATCAAACATCGACACTAATCGTTTTGAAACTGTAATGTTTAATCTTAAAATCAATCCACGAGATAACAAACAATTACAAAATATTCGATATTATCCGCAAGCAGTAGAGTTATTAAAAAACGTAAACAATCAATACGACACAGTTGATAATTTAGGTTACGAACATATGCCTGAAGATGCTTATTTGCAATGGCTTCAATCTATGCAAGACGAAAAAAACAAACAAGAAAGCGAAAAATTAGCCAAACAATTTAAAGGAACTTTAATCAAACCACTAAAAAACTAACAATGTCAAAACCTTTTTTATATCTGTTTTTGTTTTTCAATATCTTTTGTGCTACCGCACAAAAACAAGAAAAACTATTTGAGCAAAGCTTCGCTTTGCTTCATAGTATGATAGATAATGATAACAATTTCAGTTTCAAAAAAGCGGTTTTCTCTGTCGAAAATGCGTATTTAGACGATAAATTGGATACTTTATACATCAATAATCAAATCAGATTACTTTCAACTTTGTGTAATTCTTTAATTGAAAATCGCTTTTTAGCGTATGTAGAAAACGACAAAGAAAAAGTAAACAAATGGGCATCGGTTTATCAGGTTATGTGCGATACAATTCCGCTTAATATTAATGGGAAATTGTATAAATATGAACCTTTCGGTTATGATTTTAACGATGTTTTCGGGCATCAAAACCGAGAAAATCTTTTTGTTTCCAAATTATTAGAAACACACAAGGGCAATTGTCGTTCTTTACCTTATCTATATAAAATACTTTGCGAAGAATTAGGCACGTCAGCACATTTAGCACTTGCTCCTAATCACATTTATATCAAACACCAAAACAAAAAAAATGGTTGGTACAATACTGAACTTACCAGCGGAATATTTCCAATTGATGCGTGGATTATGGCTTCGGGTTTTGTGCATTTAGACGCAATTACAAACGGTGTGTATATGAAAGCACTAAACAACAAAGAATCAATCGCACTTTTACTTATTGATTTGGCAGACAATTACAATGCAAAATTTCCAAATAACGATGGTGTGTTTGTTTTGCAATGTTGTGAGTTAGCCATTCAAAACTATCCACATTTTGCAAACGCTTTAATTCTAAAAGCAGAAACCATCAAAAAACAAATCAAAGCCGAAACCGATAATGAAAAAGCAAACAAAATGTTTGCAGATTTAGAAAACCAATACAAATTCATTCATAAAATCGGTTATCGCAATATGCCCGAAGAAATGTACCTTAATTGGTTAGTTTCATTAAAAACAGAACGTAATAAGTTTGAGAACAAAAAATTAAATACCTTTAACAAAAATTAATTTATATGACTAAATTCTATTTTTTAATACTTTGTCTGTTTTCTTTTGGGTTTCTTTCAGCACAGGAAGAACTATCTAAAGAAGAAAAAGAACGCAGAGAACGCAACATTCAAGCGGCTAATCCTTTTGCAAAGTTTGGCTACAAAGCCAAAGTTGCCACATTAAGCAAAGGAAAATATTTAGAAGTTCACGATTTAGATAGCATTGTAACCATCGGCACAACACGTTGGCACGTGGACAAAAACAAAATTGTAGGCGACATTGTTATAGATAGTTTAAACCCTGATGCTCGCCCAATTGGCGATGTAGCAGGACGTTGGATTTCGCCAGACCCTTTAAGTGAAGAGTTTCCGAGTTGGTCGCCTTATAACTTTGTAGAAAATAATCCAATAACTAAAATCGACCCTGACGGCAGAGCATCAGATGATTGGAGAAATAAAAAAGGACAACAAGTATATGACCCTAAAGCCAATAATGGTCAAGGTGCATACACAGAGTATGCAACAAAAAATGATATACGTTTGGGAAATTCTTTGCAAAGCACTGCAACTGGTAAAGAACAATTCAATAAATTAGTAAATTCTGAACAACCAATAACGGTAGAAATTAATTTCGGTTCAGAGCCAGTAATTTCTTCTGATGGAGGTATTCAAATGGGAATTACAACTAATAATTATCAAGCAGGTTCTGATTTACAAGGAAATGTTGAAGATGTAATGCTTGAAAATTCAAATATTACAATTAATATTGCGAGTATAGAAAAAGTCGAAAAAGACTTAAAAACGCCTTCTTTTTCAAAATCTCCATATAAAGGGTTAAATTTTGAACAATTACTTGGAGTGACATTTGGTCACGAAATAGAGCATACAACAAAAGAAAATATTTTACATACTGAAAAAGGAGGTAATACAGAAACTAAACCAACAGCAGTTGGTATCAAGATAGCAGAAGAACTTAAAAAAAATTAAAATGAAAAAAAAATTAATCATTATACTATTTTTATCATTGACTAATTCCTTTTCACAATCAGTTGATAATCCTAACTTAGTTGAAAAGATTAAATTAAAATCAGCCAACTTTTTATTAGAGAAGGGAGAAATTGAAAATATAGATAATTACAAATCAAAAATTTCAATTATTGAAATTTTAGAAACTAAAGTTATTGGCTATAATAAAATTGGTATTTATAGATTATTTCCTCATAAAAGTCCTTCAAACACATACATACTTTTAAAGAAAAATTCTGATATTCAATTTATTGATTTAAAAGATTTTGAAAAATCTTTTAAATCAATATTTAAATTTTTAAACTCAACAACATTTGATGATGAAAAAAAAATAATTTATTTAGAAAAAATAATTGAAGTGTATCAAAATAATAATTATTCTGAAAAAATTAAATTATAACATTTTTTACTAATTTTATGTCATTAACCATTAAAGTAAAAATATTATGGCATCAACTTCAGAAGTAGGACACGCAAAAAATGTAGCTAATTTTCAAGACTTAATCGAGTTTGTAACAGGCTATGGAGCAACTTACAATCCGTCTAAAAACGCATTAAAATTACCACAACTTATTGCTCTAAAAGCATCTGCCGATGCCACTTTAGCCGATGTAATTACCAAAAACACAAACTATAACAACAAAGTTAATGAGCGTATAACCGCTTTTAGTGGTATAAAGTCATTGTCAACTCGTTTGGTTAATGCTTTGCAAACTACCAATGCAACAACCGAAACTATTGGCAATGCAAAAACATTTAACCGCAAAATGCAAGGTAAAAAAGCATCGTCTTCGCAAACACCAACCGACCCAAATACACCAGCACCAAACACAATTTCAACAAGTCAGCAATCATACGACCAATTAATCCAACATTTAGCAGGTTTAACTTCTGTTTTAGAAGCAGAAACAAGCTATACACCAAACGAAACCGATTTACAAGTTGCAACATTGCAAACTAAAATTGCCGACCTTACTGCAAAAAATACAGCCGTTGCCACAGCCTATGCAAACATCAGCAATTCAAGAATTGCAAGAAACGAAACATTATATTCAAGTAGCACAGGGTTAGTAGAAACCGCAAACGAAGTAAAAAAATACATCAAATCGGTTTTTGGAGCATCAAGTCCACAATTTTCACAAGTAAAAGGAATACAATTTAAAGTAATCAAGAAGTAGGGCAAGTGCTTTTAGCACTTTCCCTACTCCTTTTTAATATTTTATTACTGCATTTAGAAATATTCCTACTGAAAATTAGAATATTTAAACTGCAAAAAGATATTTGCAAACTGAAAGTAAATATATTTAAACTTAAAATAGAAATATCTTAACTTCATTTAGATTTATATTAACTGCAAAAAGAAATATTACTACTTCTAAAAGAAATATACTTACTGCAAATAGATTATTAATGACTTACAAAAAAATGGCTTCATACAAT
>NZ_JACTAC010000114.1 GCF_014486675.1 Flavobacterium macrobrachii | reverse complement strand
GTTAAATAATAAGTAATTTTAGTATATTGTATTGTTTTAAAACTTTTAAGTTGTGATGTCTGACTAAATAAAAAAATATTTAGATTCTGTAAAGAAAATTTGTCCAAAAGTATCACATCTTGAATTGAGTTACCTTGAGAAAGGATTAACCGTTTCTACATTTAATACAAAGCAGTTTTACATACAAGCCAACAAAGTTCAAGAAAGTGTTGGATTTGTTACAAAAGGACTTTTACGATCATATTACGTAAATGATGAAGGAAAAGAGATAACAGTTCGTTTCATTGCAGAAAATGATTTTGCAACAAACTACGTTGCCTTTATTACTTTGGAGCCAAGTAAGTTCTACACACAATGTATCGAACCATGTGAGATTGTCAATATTTCTTATTCACACATGCAAGATTCTTATTCAAAATATTACACATTAGAGCGTTATGGGCGTTTGATTGCTGAGGAGGTATTAAAACAACATCAAAAGCGTATAGAAAGTTTTTTGTTTGAAAATGCAGAAGAGTGTTATTTAGATTTTATAAAAACTTTCCCTAAAATATATAACAGGATTTCAATATCTTATTTGTCTTCTTACCTTGGTATAGAACGTCAATCTTTAACACGTATCAGAAAAAAAATATCTAAAAATCAAATTGACACTAATGTGTCAGGTGAAGATTTTTAAACACCTTTATTTTGCAAATCAATTATTTTAGATAATTTAATTTAAATGAAGTTGTTTATTCTGATTCATTACTTCAAAATTAGTTTTATTATCATCTAACTAAAACGATTATTGCAAATCAGAAACCAAAAGTTTATTTTGAATAATATTCTTCACATAACGTGTCAATTGTGATTGAAAAGTTAATGTTTTTTTTTAAGTCTTAACATAGATTTTGGTTTTTTCTAATAACAGATACTTATACACTAAATTACTCTATAAGTTTAAATTAACCAGGAGATTAGGGTATATCCGTATGAAAGGTTCTAAACTTTCTCTAACTTGACTTGGAATTCATAATTTTTTTTAAATTAAAATTTACAGAACTTGTTGGAATATTATCAAGTCAATTTTTTATTGTGATATATTTTTCTATTTATCCTAATTCTTTATAACATGAATATTCATAATCAAAAACAAGCTCTGTTTGTTGATACGAAAATTGGTAAAATTGCTGTTTACATTAAAGAAGTAAAAACAGATGACTTACCAATTATTTTTTTACACGGGGTGTA
Source organism: Flavobacterium macrobrachii (assembly GCF_014486675.1). Taxonomy (GTDB): domain Bacteria; phylum Bacteroidota; class Bacteroidia; order Flavobacteriales; family Flavobacteriaceae; genus Flavobacterium; species Flavobacterium macrobrachii. Next base: position 3,755 of record NZ_JACTAC010000114.1, on the reverse strand, counting down.
TTTTGATCATCATTTATGGGACAATCAAATTGAATATTTAACTCAGCGGACAACTATTTCAATTGACATGCCTTTGCACGGTAAAAGTAGAATAAATATAATTTCTAATTGGACTTTGCAGGACTGTGCAAATATGTTGATAGATATATTAGATGCCCTAAATTTAAAAAAGGTTATAGCTGTTGGGCACTCATGGGGAAGCATGACTATCTTACGAGCTGCAAGCAAAAATCCCGATAGATTTTCATCCATTGGCTTTTGTAATATGCCTTTTTTATCTCCAACCAAAAAGCAAGAGGTAATTTTTGCATTGCAACATCCACTCCTTTTTTTTCGAAATTTTTATACTAGTCAAACAGCAAAATTTCTATTTGGAAGGGTTTCTCTTAAAAACAATCCTTCTTTACTAATGCAACTTAAGCTAACAATGGATATTCTTTCAAGAAAAGAGTTGATTAAAGTTGATGAAACGGTTATCATTAATGCAAAAGATGTTACCGGTTTAATTATCAATTTAAAAGTAAAAGCAATAGCTTTAATAGGGAAAGAAGATTATGTGCAAATACCACCACTGATTGAGACAATCGTTGTAGATGGAGGTCATGTAAGCCCTCTAGAAAATCCAACAGAGGTGTTAAAAATGATTAAGAGACTCGTGAGTTAAATTTATATTCATAAACCGATTTTTTCTAATTTTTGGAGATTAAGAGATATTTAAAAACAGACTTTTTTCTTAATCATATTAAAACTGTGAGGTTCTAAATAAACCTTAAACGATTAAATGTGTCAAAGACTAAATTAACAATCACAATTTTATGTCTCGACTGTTCTGTTTTTTTTTATTTATAACTTGTTTCTCATGTAGTAAGGATTATTTTATTCCCACCATATTAAGAGAACATACGACTAAAATCATACAAAATGATGGTATTTCTGTCACTGTAATTATCGATCAACCTAATTTGAAAAATGTTGATGTTTTGATGGTTTTTCACGGTACTGTTTTAAGTGATCAAGATATTTTGACTGCGGCCAATACTACACTTGACAAATTCAAGGGGATTTTGGATCGTAAAGATATGATGCTGATTAGTGTAGCTTACCCTCAAGAAAATGTACTATTAGGTGATTCAATTCTTCAGGCAGAAGCCGCTCTGTTGTGGTTAAAAAATACCGCTAACCAAGAATTAGGATTAACAGTAGGCAAAATATTTTTGGCAGGCCATTCTCAGGGTGGATATATGTTTACCCGACTTAATACCCTGCACCCAACCAATGGTGTAATTGCCAATGCACCGGGACCTTTAAATCTGGTTTATCGTTGTCAATTAGAAGAAAATGGGCAAGTTTAGCAAAGTGCAGTATGTACAAGACTAAAAAATGTATATGGTTTAACTTCGGAAAACAGTAATGCTTATTTTGAACGGTCTTTACTTAATTTTAATAATGGATTTAAATCGGATATTTTGTTTAGTACAGGGTCTTTATGATTCACCAATTCAGATGTATTCTTGGTCCATTTTCAAACAAGAGGTGTTTAATTGTACAGATTGTCAAAGCCGAAGTTTGTTGAGATTCTTGGAGATGAACATGGTTCTCTCTTTGATAGTGTTCAAGGGAAATCTGCTTTTAATTCCTTTATTGGAAGTCATTGATAGAACGTTTATTTTTTTGGCAGAAAAGATTTAAGGTGAATTTGAAGAAACTAAAATTAAACTTTTTATTCAAATTGCTATCTAAACAATAGAATTTTAAATTTTATGAAATATGATCAGATCATTTTTGTTATTGGTATTAATTTCTTTATTTGGTTGTAATAATGATGACCACTCAAATATTGCAAGTCCTTCTTTAATTCCTTATCCAGAAGGCTTGACCACTCATTATATAACCGTCAATTCTGTTAGCCGTAAGTATTTGGTATATCGTCCTGCGGGAATGACTTCTGTAAATGCTGTTGTAACAGTTTTACACGGTGGTGGTGGTACAGGATTAGGAGTTTCAAACCTTGGCGAGCATCCGCTTTCTGTTTTCAGAACACTTGCAGACATCGATAAATTCTTAGTAGTATATCCTGAAGGTTCATCTGATATTCAGGGAAATCCAGGATGGAATGATTGTAGAAGTGATGATTTTTCAGGTAGTCAAGGTGACGACATTACTTTTTTAAAACAGTTGAATGCACAATTGGTTTCAGAGTTAACTATCAACGCTTCTAAAATGTTTTTAACTGGTACAAGTAATGGCGCCTTGATGACCTTTTCCTATGCGTTTCAATTTCCAGAGACTATAAAAGCGATTGCAGTATCGAGTGGAAATCTTCCAGAGTTTCCTGAAAGTGGGGTATGTACAACAGGTTCGTCAATTCCTTTGCCCATATTGCTTACACATGGTACTAGTGATCCTGCCATGCCAGCAAATGGTGGATGTGTTGCTAATGTAGGTGGAAATTGTAATCGTGGAAAAGTAATTTCGCAGTCTGCAACTATTAACTATTGTTTGCAAAGGAATGGATTGCAAAATGAGATCCCTGTAGTTTCACAATTTGATGTTAATGTTACCGATGCCGGGAATGTTGAAAAAAGGGTATATAATGGAGCGAATCCACTTGTGTATTATGTATTGCATAACGCAGGACATCAAGTTCCAAGTAAAACCGTTTTTAGTAATTCATCGGCTGCTAGTGGTGTACAAAACCGAGATATTGAATTTGCAGAAGAAGTTTGGAGTTTTTTTAAGGGACTTCAATAAAAACAGCATACAATAGCGGTTTAGCAAAATGGCGGGTTCAGTGCTAAATTGAATTTAAGTGATTCAAAATCAGCCACTTCACCAAGCGGTATTACGATACTTTACCGAAAGTTTTTTTATTTTATGAGAAAGTGTTAATAGAGTTAGTTTTCTGTTTTTAACATTATTTGGAAATTTAAATCATTTCATTCACTATTCTAAACGAATAGACATTACTAATTAATTTATTTTCAGAGGATATTGTAACAGACAGCCTTCCAAAAAATTCATTTTTTTACACTTATATTAGAAAACGACTTTGTTTAACAAATGCAATTTAACATTACATATGAAAGTAGTCATTTTTGGCTCAAGTGGTTTTTCGGGGCACGCAATTCTAAAAAAAGCTTTATATCAAGATTATCAGGTAACCATTCTTTTTCGAAATAGGAATTCCATTCCAATGGAAGCTAAGAATGCGATATTTCTGTTGAGAATGGAAAGATAAAATTAGTAGGACAATTTATTTGGACATCAAGAAATGGTGAACATGGATTTAATATTTTTAAGGAATTATAAATAGTTTAATATGTACATAAGCTCAGAAACACCAGAACAGACCGATAATAGGTTAAGAAAAGTAATTCAGACTTCGGAACTAAAAATATATGACGTGGAGTATTTCTTTAAAGAGTGCCCTATTGAAAAATTTGAATTAGACGAGAGAGCACTTGCAATTGTCAGAGATGAAGAGGTTTGGAGTTTTTTGATACCCTCAGAAAGTTCAGAAACAGAAAACTTTAAACTATTTAGTTTTCATTTCAAAGATGGACTGGACAATAGTGGCTTTGTTGGATGGTTGGCAAGCACTATAAAAAGAGAATTAGGTACAGGTGTATTTGTAGTATGCGGACAAAATACAAGAAGAGGTGGAATTTTTGATTATTGGGGCTGTCCGGCATCTATAGCAGACGATGTAATTGAACTTGTTAGAAAGCTTAGAGAATAAAAACTGCCACCAACAC
>NZ_JACTAC010000113.1 GCF_014486675.1 Flavobacterium macrobrachii | reverse complement strand
TATGGGTTACCTGCTAGGAGCAAGTTGTTTGCACCAATTGTTGATGTAATACTTCCGTTGTTAGGTTTTCCTAGGAAGGTATAGTTTTGGTTTGGTGCTGATGCGTTACTTCCTTTAAGTGTGAAACCTTGACCTGGTAATAAAGTTCCGTTTTGTCCAACTGAAGCCCAGTTATAGTAATTGTTACCTAGGTTTTGGAATTTGAAAATCCAGTAGCTGCTTAGAGTAATAGGCGATGTAGCGGTGCTGTTTATACCTGTTGTCCATTGGATGTTTTTGATGTCATCTGGGTTTGTACCGTCTTTCATTACGCCTGCTACTGTGTAACCATGGTTTACTGATGTATTGTTTATTGAGCTAACAGGTGAAGACCAATAGTTATAATTAAAACGATTTGATTGTCCTTGTTGGTCTCTTTCGATTGAACCAGCACTTGTTGCATCGAGTGTACTTTCGGCAGTTTGCACTAATTGAGATTTACCTGTTAGGTCAATTTTTCCGTCAAGTTTAAGATACCAATCGTTTTGGATTTTAGTATCGTTATTCATTTTTACTGTTACACCTGAGTTGATAACCATTCCGATATCAGTATTGTTACCATTTTCAGTGATGTTATGGTTTACAAGGATTATTGAAGCATCGTTTTCGATTACATCTAGTCCACGGATGTCTTTTGAGGTATCGTTTACAGCGGTAGCAAATGTACCTGCTTGTCTAGTTACAAAAGGCATTGGAGCTTCTTGGTAGTTGATTACTTTGTGGTTGTACATTTTCATACCTGTTACTAAATCGATAGCCGGTGTTGTTAAGTCGTCAATAATATCGTCTTTGAATGTATCCATTCTATAGTAACGTAATACTCTGTTGAAAGGAAGTGAGCCAACATTTTGTGGGATTACTGTTCCTCTAACTTCACCGCTGTTGTTTTCAATTTCTTGGTGAACGATTCTTTTTATTTGGTCAAGCGATAACTCGGTATTGAATACTCTAACTTCGTCTATTTTACCTCTGAAGAAGGTGTTTGAAGCGTTAGGGTTTTTACCTAATGTTAATTTAGTAGTATCAGCTTGTATTGTTTCGTTTAGGGCTCTTGAAGCTACAAGAGTTCCGTTTAAATAGATTTTTAGTTCACCACTACCAAGAACAGCAGCTACATGATACCATCTAGATCTTTCAAGAGGTGTTGCAAAGTCAAGTGTTTTGCCGTTTACTGTAGCTCTAATTCTTCGGTTGCTTAGAATTCTTATGTTGAATTTGTCTTGTCCTACAACTACACCGTTTGCATTGAAACCACTATTAAGATCAATCCATGCCATTAGAGTAGCTGATGCTAATCCAGATAGTATTTGAGTGTCTTCGGCATAGTCATTTCTACCGTCGAAGTCAAGGTATAGTTTTCTGTTAAGGTCTCTAGGCGAACCTCTTTGGATAGTATTAGTATCGAAATTGTCCATGATACCGTCTTTATCGTTATCTAGCGTGCTATCCAATAATCCGTTATTGTTAGCATCAAGGTTTGCGTAAAGAGTTCCTGCGATGTCAAAAGTACCATCAGTATTAGAGTCAAGTTCTCTATAGTCTGGCATATTGTCTGCATCAGTATCTTGAGCATAAGCTCTGAAAGTAGATCCGAATACTGTACTGTTATCGTAAAGGTCAAGAAGCCCATCGCCATCAGAGTCTAGTAAATCACCTACACCGTCGCCATTGATATCTCCATCACCATTTAGCAGACCGGCTTCATCTACATCGAAAATAGAGTCGTTGTCGCTATCTAGGTCAAGGTAATCGGGTCTTGCATCTCCATCGGTATTAGGAATTGTATAAGTTCCACCCGAAATCATTGTATCGATATAGTCGTTCATACCATTTCCATTGGCATCTACCCATGTTGAAGCGGATGTCATGTCCATAGTTGATTTGTTGTTGCTGTATACTTTGAAGCCAGCTTCTTCGATATCTGGAATACCATCGTTATCGTCGTCAACATCGATTATGTCTGCAATTCCATCGCCATCAGAGTCTACACAGTTTTGATTGATAACGATTTGAACGTCGTCAATAAAGTTACCAACTGAAGCACTACCAGAGCCAGTATATCCGGCTTGGAAAGTTAAAATAATTTGACTTTGTCCAACAGGAATGTTGTATACTCCTGAATAAGTTCCCCAAGAAGTGGTTCCATCAACCATAGTTGCAATTGGAGTTGAAGCAATAGCACCAGCAAGTGTTGGACCGAATTTTACGAAAGCTTGATCGATACCACCACGACCTCTGTGTTTGATAGACCAGTTGATTGTTCCACCAGAACCATTCAAACAGAAAGTTTGATAAAGTATACCTGGAACGTTTGCGTTTAATTCTGCAAATTGATTACCTGTTGCTGCTGGAACGCCATTAAAACCAGAGCTCCATATTTCGATGAAGTTTTCAGCACTAGTTTGCCATCCAGGTACGTTTCCAGTTGGAAGGATAGCGAAGCTTGAAGCAGGAATTACTGGCGTTTCAAAACTACCGTTTAGGAATGGGTCACTTAAACAAGTGCTACATTCAATAATATCTGTAATACCATCATTATCATCGTCAGTATCTACGTTGTTCGAAATTCCATCGCCATCAGAGTCGATATCGCCAAAACCGTGGATAAAAAAGTCATAAGGGTTTTCATTTACATCATCATTGTTGATGGTTATCATAGCATTTCTACGACCAAGTGTATTAGTAGCAAATCTTACTGTAAATGAAGTGCTTCCACCAGCAGGAATAGTTAATGTTGAAGGATTTGAAGTGATAGTAAAATCGGATGCATGGATGCCAGAGATTACAGGATTTGAGATTGTTAATGTTGTAGTACCTAAATTTTGTATAACAAAAGAACTTGATGAGGTTCCAGAAGGAAGAAAACGTTTCCAAAATCAGTTCCATCGGTAGTTGTAGGAGTGGTATCGCCATTAACGATTGAATTTGCTAAACCAGTGATGTTGATTTCTACATTGTTACCAAAACCTTGAATAGCAAAAGTGTATGGGTTTTCGTTGAAATCATTGTTGTTTATTGTAACTAATGCAGTTCTAGTTCCAGATGCACTAGGGTTAAAAGTAATTGTAAAAGTTCTTGATGAACCACCATTAAAAGTAGTTCCAGAAGGATTGGTAGTAACAGTGAAGTCACTTGCATTAGTTCCAGAAATTGTTGGGTTTGAAATAGTCATTGATGTTGTACCAAAGTTTGCTATGGTAAAAGTTCTGGTAAGAGTTCCAGTATTGATGTCAGTAGAACCAAAATCAGTATGGTCAGTTAATGATGGAGTTGCGTCTCCATTAGCAATAGAAATTGTATTTCCTTGTACATCCATCTCAGTATCAGTACCATTTCCTCTTATGTTGAAATTATAAGGGTTTTCATTACCGTCATTATTAACTATATTGATTGTTGCAGAACGAGTACTTGTAGCGCTAGGATTGAAGGTAACTACAAAACTTGTACTGCTACCTGGAGCTATGCTCAGTGTACTTGGGTTAGTAGTTACGGCGAAATCTGCAGCGTGTGTGCCAGTAATTGTTGGGTTATCAATATTAAGATTTGTTGTACCCGTGTTTTGAATTACAAAAGTTTGTGTTTTAGTTTCAAAAGTAATATCAGTATTTCCAAAATCAGTACCGTCAGTAATTGAAGGAGTTGTATCGCCATCAACGATAGATGTACTATTTCCAGTTAGATTGATTTCTGAGTTTGAACCAAAACCATTGATATGGAAAGTATATGGATTTTCATTGCTATCATTGTTAGTAATGTTAACGATTGCATTTCTGTTTCCACTAGCTGATGGGTTAAAAGTAACCACAAAAGTTCTTGTGACTCCTGCAGCGAATGTTGTACTAGAAGGATTAGTTGTTACAGTGAAATCGGCGGCATGAGTTCCTGAAATTGTTGGGTTTGAAATTATTAAGTTTGTTGTTCCTTGGTTAGTTATAGAAAAAGTTCTAGTAATTGTACCTGTAGTTGTGTCAATTTCACCAAAGTTTGTCCAATCTGCAGTAGTAGGAGTAGTATCACCATTTATAATTGAAACTCCGTTTCCAAGTACATCAATTTCAGGATTTATGGTTGTACCTCTTATGTTAAAGTTGTAAGTAGCTTCGTCTGAATCATTACTAATTACATTTACTTGTACAGCAATATTTGAACCAATGGCAGCCGCATTGTATCTAATTACAAAATTACTTGATGCGCCAGGAGCGATAGTTGCACTTGGAAATGTAGTGATGTCGAATTGGCTAGCGTTTGCACCAGTTATAGTTGTATTACTGATGGTAAGGTTTGCAGAACCAGTGTTTTGAATGGTAAAGGTTCTAGAAGTTGTAATACCAAGATAAGTTTCTCCAAATTCTGTATTATTAGTAGTGCTGTAAGTGTTACTACCATCAATAATGTTATTTCCGTTTGAAATGATATTGATTTCAGGTGCAGTTGGGGTACTGTTTGCAGTTACATTAAAGGTGTAAGTACCTTCATTACTATCATTGTTATCGATGGTTATAGTTGCAGTTTTTACTCCAATAGATGTTGGGGTGAAAGTTACTGTTAAAGTAGCAGTTCCTCCTGGAGCTATTGTAGATGCAGCGTGCGAAACTGAGAAATCACCAGAGTTATCATAGCTTGACCAAATAGAAAGCGTGTAACCACCAGTATTTTGTATAGTAAATGTTCTTACAATACTACCTGAACCAAATGGTATAGTTCCAAAATCGGTATTGTTTGCAATAGAGTAAGAAGTTGAACCTGTTGGAATATTAATGCTGTTACCTTGAAGGTTAATTTCTTGCTCTGCAATTACAGCACTTACATTAAAAGAATATGTTCCTTCATCAGAGTCATTGTTAGCAATTGAAATGGTAGCATTTTTAGTACCAGCAGATGTTGGGTTAAAAACAACTGTTACAGTTGCTGTTCCACCTGGTGTTACAGTACTTGGGCTGTATGATACTGCAAAATCAGAGTTGCTAGACCAAGCAGAAGTTAAATTCAAATTACTTGTTCCTAAATTTTGAATTGTATATGTTCTAGTTCCGGCAGTAGTCCCAAAATCAGTATTAATACTATTAGAGATCAAATTTGAACCATTAGGAATATTTGTAGCTGGACTTCCACCTTGTAGATTAATTTCTTGTTCTGTAGCAAAGCCTTGAACAGCAAAAGTATAAGTTCCTTCGTCACTATCATCATTTGAAATAGAAACAATTCCATTTCTGGTGCCAGCATTTGTTGGATTGAATTGCACTGTCAAAG
>NZ_JACTAC010000112.1 GCF_014486675.1 Flavobacterium macrobrachii | reverse complement strand
GTTTAATTATTAATTTCAAATAAAAACTACAAATCCCAAATTCAATAGAGTTTGGGATTTAATTTTTTATAATTTTAATCATAAGTAACTGAAAGAAAAATAATATAGCTATTTTTGTTTCTAAACAATAAAAAAATCTAATGAAAAAAATTAAATTCATAGCAGTTTTTTTGATCATAACGTCCATTTCTTTTGCTCAAAAAATTCAAGAAAAAAAAGGAAAAATACTTTTTGACAAAGTTGAAATTGCCAATATCGATGACTCTATAAGAGATCAATATGTTTTTTCGACTTTAAGTGGTGAAAAGAAATTAATCGTTAACTATAAATCATTAACTGCAGATAAAACAACTTTTTATCAGTGGCTTGAAATTAGTTCTCCGGATGGAAAACAAAAAACGGAAATTCCTTACGAAGTGTTAGTAACATCCTTTGATGCAAAAAGAATAACAGCACATCTTTTGTTTGCTAAATACAATATTTTCGACTCAAAAGGAATTAATGATAATGCAATAGTTGAGTTGTTTGCTACTACTAGAGAATCGTTAAGTGATAAATATGGTAAAATCGTTGCCTCTGCTCATCTTGATGCCGAAGAACAAAAGAAGAAAATACAAGATGTTAGAAGTCGTTATAATCCACAAATTCAAAATGACAAAAGCATAACATTCTATATCAATGGAAAATTAACTATTGTAGGAAGATTAAATGCAAATCCATATATTGTTGGAAATGGTTCGGCTACATATGCATACGTAATTGACTTAGATGGAATACAAGTTGCTAGCTTAACTTCAACTTCAGATTTTAATAAGTATAAAATTGAAACCTACAACGGAAACAATTATGATTTTGTATCAAAAAGTGTGTATAGTCATACCAATACAACTTTCTTAAATGAGTTCATTTGCGATTTAGTTTCAAGAGGTTATATGCTTGGACATCAAGCAAAAACAGAACAAAATAAATTATATCAAGCCAAAGTTGATTTAGCAAAAGAACGTAGTACAAACGTTTATAAGAAACCTGGTTTTCTTGTTGATGAAGATGGAAAAAAATATGATGGTATTATCAGCATCAACTTCCAAATGCTGGATATCAATCAAACAGGACAAGTTTTACCAGAAGAAACAGCCGATAAATTCGGGAAAATGGTATCAATTGTTTATAAAAACGAGAAAAATCAAGAACGTACTAAATCGTTTAAAGCCAACTCTGGAGCCTATTTTTGTGTAAAAGAAAATGGAACCGAAACATTCTATTACGGAATGGGAGTAAAAGGTGAAGCGATGAAAAAACTTCAAAATATTTCAAATTTTAGTTTTGACAATTCCTATTTCTATAAACTTTTAGTAAAAGAAGATAAAATAATGTTACTTCAAGATCCAGTTGAAACGGAGAAATATGTTATCAAAATAACGACAGATAATAAAGGTCAAATGATTGACAGAAGAGAAACTGAAAATCTAAGCGATTCTCTATCAGAATATTTAAAAGCATGTCAAAATTTGGCAAATGATATTAAAAACAATCAATTTGATTTAAAAATTGAAGACAATTTGAAAACAATCGTTACTGAATATCAAAATTGTAAATAATACAACTTAATTAAAAGTCTTAAAGAAAGGATAATGTGATACAATACATTATCCTTTTTTATATTTTTACAAAAACAAACGAAGCTTATTTTATGAATAAAAAAATTGCAATACTAATAGCGTTTTTGAGTATTAACGCATTTGGTCAATTAAAAAAAATCACCCTTGAAGAATCAGTGCTTCAACAAGGAAGAAAATTTGGTGCTGACAGACTAACCGGTTTTCAATGGATACCAAACACCAACAAATATGTGTATTACACTGATGCTTGGACAAAAATGGTAACTGCAACAAGTGCTGATGCTAAAACTTCTGAATTAACCACTTTAGCAGATATTAACGCAGCATTAGGAACGAAACTGAAAAACTTCTTTGGCGTTCAATGGATTGATACTAACACGATTTTAGTTACTGAAAACGGAAAATCATACAGCTATAATCTAACTACAAAATCAGGGAAAAACATCGCAAATTCTCCAGAAAATGGCGAAAACCAAACTTTTGACAATGCCTACAAAAACCTAGCGTTTACAGAAGGAAACAATCTTTTTTTTGTAAATGATAAAAAAGAAAAAATAACGGTAACTAATAATTCCGATAAAAATATCGTTTCAGGACAATCGATTTCTAGAAATGAATTTGGAATTTCTGGCGGTATATTTTGGTCGCCAAAATCAACTTTTTTAGCATTTTACCAAAAAGACGAAACCGATGTTGCTGATTATCCATTATTAGACATAAACGAAACTCCGGGAAAATTAGTCAACATAAAATACCCAATGATTGGTCAAAAATCAGAAAAACCAAGAGTTGGAATATACAATTTAGCAACAGGAAAAACGGTTTTTATTTCACCAAAAAACAATGTTGAAGATTATGTGACGAATTTAGCGTTCACACCTGATGAAAAATTTGTATTGATTGCCGAATTAAATCGTGGTCAAAACGACATGAATTTGAACCTTTATGATACTGCCACAGGAAACTTTGTGAAAACACTTTTCAACGAAAAAAACCCAAAATGGGTTGAACCAGAACATGCTGCATTTTTCCCAAATAGCAAATCGAATAACTTCGTTTGGATTTCCGAAAAAGATGGATTTAACAATCTTTACTACTATTCTATCGATGGAAAATTAATCAAACAATTGACTGCTAATAAATTCCCAACTCGTGAAATCATTGGAGCCAATCCTGCTGGAACCGAAATTTATTTCAAAGCAACGGGCGAAAAAGGCATCAATATGTTGGCTTACAAAGTTGACTTAAAAGGAAAACAAACTTTGATTACCAAAGACGAAGGCGTTCACAATGTAGTAATTTCAACCGATGGAAATTGGTTTTTTGACGAATATTCCAATCATTCAACACCTTCAAAATCATTGTTGTATGACAAAAATTTAAAAGCAAGAACGTTATTAGAAAGTAAAAACAAATACGAAGGTTACGAAATTGGAACTGCTGAAATCAAAACCATCAAAGCTGCCGATGGAACAACTGATTTGTACACTCGTTTAATCAAACCAAGCAATTTTGACGCTACAAAAAAATATCCAGTTTTGGTTTACGTTTATGGCGGACCACATGCGCAAATGATTACCAATTCCTATTTGGATGGTGCCAATCTTTGGATGTATTGGATGGCGGAACAAGGTTATTTGGTGTTTACCGTTGACAATCGCGGTTCAGACAATCGTGGATTTGCCTTTGAAAGCGTAATCCATGGCAAACTAGGAAATAACGAAATCGACGACCAAATGAAAGGCGTAGAATACTTAAAATCTTTGCCTTATGTTGACGAAAATCGTTTAGCGGTTCACGGTTGGAGTTACGGTGGATTTATGACAACGTCGTTAATGACTAGAAAACCCGATGCCTTTAAAGTTGGTGTTGCTGGCGGACCAGTTATCGATTGGAAATGGTATGAAATCATGTATGGCGAACGCTATATGGATACGCCAGCCGAAAACCAAAAAGGATTTGACGAAGCCAACGTAACCAATTATGCCAAAGATTTGAAAGGAAAACTGCTTTTAATTCACGGAACAAACGACGATGTTGTGGTAGAACAACACAATTTAGCGTTGGTTAAAAAGTTTATTGAAGTAGGCAAACAAGTCGATTATTTCCCTTATCCAATGCACAAACACAACGTTACCGGAAGAGATAGAGTACATTTAATCCAAAAAGTATTGAACTACGTGATTGAGAATAATAAGTAAAAGAAAATTCTAAAATTATAAATCCCAAATTCCAATCTTTAATGGAATTTGGGATTTTTTTATTGGTATTTAAAAACCTAAGTCTTCTGTGGTTTCTTTTTTGCAGCTGGAAATAACACATTATTCAAAATCAGTCGAAATCCTGGTGATGTTGGATGCAGGTCTAAAACGGTTGGCTCATCTCCTACTCTGTGTTGATAATCTTCGGGATCATGACCGCCAAAAAACGTAAAGAAACCTTTTCCGCGTTGACCATGAATGTAGCGTGCTTCTTCATTTAATTGATTTTCACCCAAAACCAATACATTTGTTTTTACTAAACTTCTATCAAAAGCGGTAGTTTGTCCCATAAAACCTTTAACCAATTGGGTGTGATTTTGACACAACATACTTGGAATAACATCCCATTTTGCTGAAAATTCCATTAAAGTGAAATAATCTTTCTCCATCGGAATTCGTCGTTTTTCGGTTGTATCAATATCTGAGAATTCATATTTTTCTGGTCGTCTTTCTAAAATAAAATCTTTGAAAGCAAACGTTCGCGAATAATCTATTTTGGGTTGGTAATTGGCTTCGCTAGCATCTCCATCAAACATAGGCTCACAAATATCAACACCTTCAGCAGAAAGTGCAATATCAAAACTATCCGTTGCAGAGCACATTGCAAACATAAATCCGCCGCCAATTACAAAATCTCTAATCTTTTTGGCAACTGCTAATTTTTCTTCGGAAACTTTTGGAAAACCCAATTTTGCAGCCATAGCTTCTGAGTTTTTCTTTTGCTCAATATACCAAGGTGCATTTCTATATGCGCCAAAAAATTTTCCATATTGTCCAGTAAAATCTTCGTGATGTAAATGCAACCAATCGTACAAAATCAATTGGTCCGAAAGAACTTCTTCATCATAAATGGGTGTAAATGGAATTTCGGCATAGGTCAAAACCATCGTTACCGCATCATCCCAAGGTTGTTTCCCTTTTGGAGTATAAACCGCAATTTTTGGAGCTTTTTCGAGAACAACCGTTTCCATATTTTGTGATGGCGAAGCAATTTCTTCAAAAATTTTATTGGCTTCGGCATCCGTTATTGGTTCAAAACTTACACCTCTAATTTGACATTCTTTTCTAATTTCAGGCGCATCGGGTAAAAGAAATGAACCGCCACGATAATTGAGCAACCAACTGGCTTTATATTGTTTATCCAAAGCCCAATAGGTTATTCCATAAGCTTTCAAATGATTTTTTTGGGAAACATCATCCATTGGTAATAAAATAAAATTTGCTTTTGCCGAAATAGCAAAAAGAAAAAGTAAAACCGTTAAAAGCCTTTTAAAATCAATCATCTGTTGTATTTTGAAATTCGAAGATACTATTTTATAGTCTGTCTTGCGACAAATTTTTGTTAAAAAAATAAAACTAAAAATGGTAAAATTACGTAAATGGATAAAAAATTACATTATTAAATTTTGAATTAACCTTATTGTACAGAAATAAATAATATGAAAAGAATTTTTAATAGGCTTCCATCAAAGAATAAAATAATTTTGGCATCATTTGGCATCTATATTTTAATAATTATAGTTGTTGCTATAGACTTTCTATCTATGGATTGAGACTTTTAT
>NZ_JACTAC010000111.1 GCF_014486675.1 Flavobacterium macrobrachii | reverse complement strand
CAGGCGTTTGGCACAATGGCGGGTGACGCGGTTAATTGAACATTCTACCTCGCATCAACTTTTGTGGTGTATTGACAGTTATGCGCTCCGAAATCCGCCACTGCGCCAAGCGCCAAACGTTGGAGGAAACCATTGAGCTACACGAAACGCAAAGAAACCGCATAAAAAGTTATAACAATTTAACAACTAAAACCAAAAACAATGAAAAAACAACACAAATTATTACTTCTTTTTTTTATGTTGACAAGCTTTCTCAAAAGCTATTCACAAGAATATGAAATTAATCTTTCTCCAGAAGGTAAGCTAGAAACCATTTATGATAATCAAGGTAATCAATTTAAACTTAAGGATATTTTAATTAATGCTCCTAAAAACTCAGGAGTTTTAGCTACTACAAGTTTAAATTGTTCAACTACATCTTATTTCAACTTATATTTTGAACCAGGTTGTGGAATGGAAGACACTACAAATCCAATACACAATGCACGACGTGCAGTGATGTGTAAAGTATTTGAAGATATATCTAATTTTATTACTTCACCACTCTCAACTACTGGTAATAAAGTCAATATTTGGGTTAGAAATATTGCGAATTTGAGTGTACCATCAGGTACTTTAGGACTAGCTTCCTCTTATTATCTTCCTACTCCAAATGTTGGTGGAATTTTAGATGGTGAAATTTGGAAAACAATTCATTTAGGAGTTGACTCATACACAAATGTTTTAAATGGAACAAATAATTTCTATCATGGTAGCGTTTCTTTTAATTTTAATGATCCAAGTATAAATTGGAATACTAATTTATCCATCAATTCGCCTAGCAATTTATATGATTTATACACTGTTATTTTACACGAAGTAGTACACTCTTTAGGTTTTAATAGTTTTATAAATCAAAACGGAAATTCAATTGATCCATTTCCTTATTACACTAGATACGATACTTTTTTAAGAACCAACAACAACATACCATTACTCACCATTGGAAGTTGCAGTATGTATGATGTTAGTTTTAATTCAGCTGTTTCACCAACAGTATTAAGACCAGGGTGTACTTTACCAAATAATTTAAATACTGGTGTGCTTAACAATACTACTTGTGCAAATGCCATAAAATATGTAGGTTCTTCAACAGTTCCTGTTTATACCCCGACCTGTTTTGAACAAGGTAGTAGTTTAAGTCACTTTGAAGATTTACTTTATCCTACTTGCGCTTCTCCATACGGTAACGATAATTATTTTGTATTAAGTAATGTTAATCTTTTAGGAACGACTAAGCGTTATTTAAAACCCGAAGAACGCAATGTTCTTTGTGATATTGGCTATAACGTAAAAACAACTTTTGGGGTAAGCACAACAAGTAGTGGTTTCTACAATTATGGTGGAACAGCTTGTGCTGGTATCTCTGTAGCTGGTTTAAATGATGGAATAAATAGTAATGGAGATTACACGTTTGTCGGTAACGCAAGTACCAACATATCGATTAATGGTGCAACTATTCTAAATAACGATGTTAATGCTACAGGATTTGAATGTTTACAAGACACTACAGCTCCTGCAACTTTATCTGGAACAAGTGGTACTTCATCAACAACAATAAATTTCAGTAGTGCTACCACTGGATTACATGTATTACGATATGTACCTGTAAATGGAACTAAAAGAGGTAATATTACATACTTATATGTATACATCCGTATACCAGTAAGTACTGGTGGATGTAGTCCAACACCAAGTGCGTGCAATTTAGTAAGCAATGGTAATTTTGAACAAATATCAAATTCATCAGGTATACCAATAATAAAAAAAGCATGCGGTTGGGACTCTGTTTTTCAAACAGCTGGGGATGGTAGCGCAGTAGCAAAATATTTTAGTTCTACCAGTAATCCTACATTTCCAAGTTGGAATGTTCCTTGTAATTGGTTTGGTAGTCAATCTAGTAATAACAATATTGGCAACAGTTACGCTGGCTTATCTATTTCAACAGGTGTTGGTGGCAAACAACATATTTATACACGATTAAATACTCCGTTACTGGCAAACACAAATTATCAACTAAGTTTTGATGTATCATTAGCAGATGGTTTTAGTCATTGGGCTAGCAATTTACAAGCTTTTTTACACAGGTCAAATTCAACTCCACCATCAATTTTAGCGTATAATTCTAATGGAGATGTAAGTATAGTTAATAATGCATCAGATACTACAACACAATTAATTTCTCCAACAGTTACAAGAAACACAAATGGTTGGGATACAGTTACATTTAATTTTACAACAACAACTGGTGGTGAACAATTTTTATATTTAGGTTTATTAAATAATGCTACACTTGTTTCAAATACACCTGCTGCAACTGGAATAGGCGGATGTAATTATCAATCTGCTGCCACTAATGCTTTTGGTAATAGATTAATAAGTTATTACATAGATAACGTTTCACTAATACCAACCAACGGAGCAGTTTTAAATTTACCTGCATCAATTTGTAACACTCAAAACCTAAGCAACTTATCTTTATATTTAAATGGTACAACTGCTACTGGTGTTTTTTCTGGTACTGGTGTTACTCTTGCAAATGGTGTATATTCATTTAATGCTTCAGTTGCAGGTGTTGGGACTTCTACAATTGGCTATACTTTTACAAATAGTAGTGGCTGTTCAGTTACTTTATTTGACACTATAAACGTTACCTCTACATCATCAAACACAGTTGTTGTTGATGCTGTTAACGATAATTTCTCCAGTCCGCCAATAATTGGTGCGTCAGGTGGTGTTACAACAAGTGTTTATGCAAATGATTTATACAATGGTACTGCTTCAAGTTCTGCTTCATTGCCAAATGTCAATTTTACTTTAGTTACTCCTCTATCTATTGCAGGTGCTACAATAAACAGTTCAGGACTTATTTCAATACCAGCTGGCACATCAGCAGGTACGTACACACTAACTTATAGATTGAGTTCAATAGGTAACTGTAATTTTTCTGATACCGCAACTGTAACTATAGTCGTTACAAACAATAATACAACTCCAAATCTTGTTGCTGGTATAAGAGCAAACAACGTAGTTAATCACATTGAACTTCAAAACACAGGTAAATCAATTATTTCTGGTTATTTTACAACCTATAATAATATTTCAAAACCTTATTTAGCTAGATTAAATACTGATTTAACTTTAGACCAAACTTTTACTTTTGCAGGAAATCAAGGTGCAATGGATTTGGCAATTCAGTCAGATAACAAAATTATTGCAGCAACTTGGTCGGCAGGGTTTGGTGGTACTAGTTTAGGTATAACAAGATTATTGCCAGATGGTGCAGTTGATACGAGCTTTAATACAGGTGGTACTGGCATATCTAGAAATATTAGTTATACAAATGAAATGGGTTATGCTTGCGCAATTCAAACCGATGGTAAGATTTTATTAGGTGGAGATTTTTATTATTATAATGGTGTGCAAAGATTAGGTATAGTTAGAATTAATAGTAATGGTTCTATTGATACATCATTTAATCCAACTGTATTAAACACCTATTATCGAAGTGTGGTAACAGGTATTACAATACAATCTGATGGTAAAATTATATTATTAGGCTTCTTTAGTCCACCAACAGCTGGAGCAACTCAAAAAAATATTATACGATTAAATAGTGATGGTACAATTGATACAACATTCTTAGCTGGTGATACAGCAGGTTCATTAGTATTTAATGTAGATTTGAGTGTTTCATTATACTCACCAATAGCCAAAGCTGTGGTACAACCTGATGGCAAAATTATAATTGCAGGTGCTTTCAATAAATATAATGGAACAAATGTAAAATCTTTAGTGCGTTTAACTTCAACTGGAGCTATTGATGGTAGTTTTAATACAGCTACAGGTGTAGAAAGAGCAATTAATGAACTTATTCTCGAACCAACTACAAACAATCTAATTATTGGAGGAGAATTTACTTTATTTGGCACTACAGCAGTTAAAAAACTAATTCGTTTGACAACTAGTGGAGCATTAGACACAACTTTTAGTATCGGAACAGGTACTACAGATTCTGTGGTTTATTCAAGCTGTCCTTTTTGTACAAATTATGTAAAAACATTAAAACAACAAACTGATGGAAAAATAATAGTTGGTGGTAAGTTCACAACTTTCAATGGTTTATCGGCAACAAACATTACTAGAATTTTTGGTTCAGCTGGTGTTCAAGCTAAAAGTAGTGCAATCGAGTATCAAAGTGAACCAGAAATAGATATTAATCCAAGTTATAATGCGATTATTATTTATCCAAATCCAAGTAAAGGTATTTATACCATTGACTTAACACAGATAAATGAACCTAGTACAATAACTATATATAATGTTTTAGGTGAGCTTGTTTATGACCAATCATTAACACCACAAACTCAAAATCAAATCGACCTTACTCATTTATCAAATGGCTATTACATTGCTCGTATCAATAATGAGTCAAGAAGTACACAACAAAAACTAATAAAAAACTAATAACTAAACTTAATCCATTGTCAAAGTTGTAACTTTGACAATGGATTTCTAACATTTATAATTATGAAAAAAATAATAACTTTACTTGTTCTACTTACCTTTTTCAAAGGTAATACTCAATGTCCAGCTCCTTCAAATTTAGTTTATTCCACAATTAATACACAAGATGCATTATTAAGCTGGACTGAAAATGGAACTGCAACCACTTGGGATATTACAGTAGTTCCTAATTTTTATGTGGGAGCTCCGCTACCAACTGATTCTTATTACCAATCAAGTACAAATCCATTTACATTTGCGAATTTTCCACCAACAGGATGTAATGTATTTTTTGTTAGGTCACGTTGTTCTGCAACAGTTGTCAGCCCATGGGTAGCTCTTGCTACTTCTGGATGCGATACAAATGTTTTCAGCTATCTTGCAACACTATCTAATAATGATTTTTCTATCAATAATGACAACAAAGTAAAAATTTTTCCAAATCCTTCAAGTACTATTTTTAAAATAGTATCAGATACTAATATTGATAAAATAACAATTTTTGACACTTTAGGAAAAGAAATTTTAACACAAACCCAAAACAATAATGAAATTAACATAGAAAAACTATCAAAAGGTATATATCTTATTGAAATTACTTCAGAAAATGAAAAGATTTACAAAAAATTAATTAAAGAATAATTTATTATATCCTTGATATATACAAAAAAACAAGGCTTGTGCAAAATTGTATAAGACTTATGTCAAATCATATATTACAACTGCAAAAATTGACAGGTCTTTCGCAAAAGTAGATAAAGCTTGTACCAAAGTAAATAAGAATTATGCCAAATCAGTTAAACCTTATGCAAAAGTTGATATGACTTGTGCCAAAATAGATAAGCCTTGTGAAAAAGTAGATAAGGCTTATGCCAAAATAGATAAGACTTGTGCCAAAATAGATAAGCCTTGTGAAAAAGTAGATAAGGCTTATGCCAAAATAGATAAGACTTGTGCACCAGTAAAATAGGCACTTAACGAAAACAAAAAAGCAAAATGAAACGTGAAAATTGGAATGTAAAAAGTTATGGCATCCTCCAAT
>NZ_JACTAC010000110.1 GCF_014486675.1 Flavobacterium macrobrachii | reverse complement strand
CTATTCCAATGAAAATTACGTTGAAAGAATAGTAAATCTATCAGCATACTCTGGACCAGTAAATATTGGATGGCATGTGCCACAAGGTGGACTTGATGGTTGGGTGTTATATATTGACAATGTTATCATAGAAGATTTACCAACATGTCCAGAACCAACAGACCTAACATCGAATACAGTTTTGCATAATTCTGCAACTATTCAATGGACAAATGGTGGTTTAGAAACAGCTTTGCAAGTAATTACTTTACCATGTGGTTCTCCAGCTCCAACTGCTACATCAACTGGTTTTGTTGATATTAATCCAACAACTAACAGCTACACTTTTCCAAATAATTTAACTCCTACAACATGTTATGATGTGTACATTAGAGCGGTTTGTGCAGGAAATGATTTAAGTCCTTGGACAGGACCAACAACATTTACAACCCAAGTTGCGCCACCAGAATGTGGAGGAACCTACACTGACCCAGGAGGACCAAATGGTCAATATGCAAATAATGAAAATTCAACAGTAACTATATGTCCACCAACTGGACAGCTTGTTACTGTGACTTTCACTTCTTTCGATATTGAAACTTCTTGGGATGCATTGTATGTTTATGATGGAAACTCCGTTGCAGCGCCACAAATTTCTAGTGAAAATGGCACAGGAAATGTTCCTGGCGGAATACCTGGTGGATTTTGGGGAACAACAATTCCTGGTCCATTTACATCATCTAGTGCTGATGGATGTTTAACTTTTATGTTTATAAGTGACGGATTTGTTCAAGCAAACGGTTGGGTTGCAAATGTTGTTTGTGAACCAATTCCAACTTGCCCAAAACCTACCAATGTAAATTTGACAAATATCACTCAAAATAGTGCTACAGTAAATTGGACTGAAGTTGGCACTGCTACTCAATGGGAAGTTTTAGTGTTACCATTCGGTTCACCTATACCTAACGGAAATTCTATAGGTGGACAAATCGTTGATTTGACTACACAATATTTACTTACCCCATTAAATTCAGGAACAGCATATACAGTTTATGTAAGAGCTATTTGTTCTTCATCTGATATTAGCAACTGGAGTAATGGAAAAAACTTCACCACTTTAATTGCTAATGATGAATGTAGTAACGCAATAAATGTAACCGTAAATAGTGATACAAGTTGTACACAATTTGCTTCAGGAACATTAATTGGAGCAACAGGATCAAGCCAACCAAACACTTGTTTTGGAACTGACGATGATGATGTGTGGTTTTCTTTTGTTGCTACTGCTACCGCACATAGTATTGATTTAACAAATATTACGGGTAGTACACAAGATTTATTTCATGTGGTTTACAGCGGAAACTGTAATAATTTAATTCAACTAACATGTAATGATAATAATAGTAGCACAATAAGTAATTTAATTATTGGAAACACTTATTTCATCAGAGTCTATTCTTGGACTTCTACACCAAATCAGACATCAACTTTTAATGTTTGTATAGGAACAATTTCACCTCCTATAAGTACATCAACAACATTATATACAGTAAATCAACTAGTAGAAAATGTTCTTTTAAACTCTACTTGTGCTATTATAAGTAACATTACATTTTCAACTGGAACTAACTTTAACTCAACAAATGGGATTGGATATTTTAATCAAAACAACTCTAGTTTCTCTTTTGAAGATGGTGTTATATTGTCTACCGGTAATGTAAGCAACGCACCAGGTCCAAATGATGAAATTTTAGGAGATGGAGCATTTGGTTGGCCTGGAGATACAGATTTAGAGGCAATTGTACTTGCTGCTACTGGAGAAGAAATGGACAGTAACAACGCTACAAAGTTAGAATTTGATTTTATTCCTGTTATTGAAACAATTAACTTTAATTTTATTTTTGCATCTGAAGAATATGGAACTTTCCAATGTGATTATTCTGATGCTTTTGCTTTTTTGTTAACTGATGTTTCAACGGGTATTACAACAAACTTAGCAGTATTACCTAACACAAATACTCCAGTATCTGTTGTTACTATTAGAGACGATCAATTTAATGATAACTGTTCTTCGGCGAATGAACAATATTTTGATACATTTTACGGATTAGGTGGAGACAACCCATTAGGTGCGCCAATTAATTTTAATGGAGTAACAGTTCCTTTAACGGCTTCTTCAACTGTAATACCTGGAAATTTATATCATATTAAATTAGTTATTGCTGATCGTTTAGACACAAATTATGACTCTGCTGTATTTATTGAAGGTGGAAGTTTTGATATCGGTAATATTGATTTAGGTGACGATTTATTGCAATCCACAAATAATGCAGTTTGTTTTGGAGATACTAAAACTCTTGATAGTGGACTTGACGCCTCTTTATTTACGTTTACTTGGTTACTAAACAATGAAGTAATCCCAAACCAAACAAACTCAACTTTAACAGTAAATGAACCAGGAAATTACACACTTTCTGTACTTTATAATAATTCAACTTGTACAGCTTCAGATACAATAACTGTTGAATTTTACCCAGAATTGTTTGGTGGTGAACCTGTAAATCTATCAAAATGTTCATTATCAAATTCTGCTGAGTTTGATTTAACTTACAATACTCTATTGATATTAAACGGTCTTGATAGTACTCATTCTGTAAAATACTATTTAAGTATTGAAGATGCTCAAAACAATGTAAATGAAATATCAAATCCTTCGGCTTTTGATGGAATAAATCAACAGATTATTTATTATTCATTGATTAATGCTGGTAATTGTAGAATAAACGGGGAATTTATTTTAAACGTTACCCCTTTGACTGAAATTATTTTTAATTTACCTACTGAAATTTGTCAAAACTCTTCAGTTCCAATTCTACCTAACATTTCAAATAATAATATATCTGGAACATGGGAACCAAGTTTGGTATCCAATTTACAAACTCAAACATATACTTTTACTGCTTCTGATACTAATTTAATTTGTACAGAACCTTATGAAATTACAATAGTAGTAAACGAAAATATTACTCCTTCGTTTTTATCTCCTGCTCCAATATGTAATGGAGATATAGCACCAATATTACCAACAACATCTAATAATGGAATTATTGGTACTTGGAGTCCTGAAGTTGTTGATAACACACAAACTCAGACTTACACGTTTACGCCTTCAAACAATTCTTGTGCTCAACAGACACAATTAGTTGTCGAAGTACTTCAAAATTGTGCTTTTGGGAGTTTTGCAAATGCAGTTTGGCTCACAAATTGTGAAACAAGTAACTTTTTTAATACTGTAGGTTCTGGTACATCTATCATTGGACCGATTGAAAATATTTTTCCAAACACCTATTTTGGAACTTATGTATCCAATTCAAATACTTTTAAACTTCGTGGTGCGGAATTAAAAACATTTAAAATTAATTCAGCCAATGTTTGTAGTGCTACACTTTTCTACAGAATATATCCTGTTTCAGGAACTGGAGGAACATTTTCAAGTATTCCTTTACAATTCTTTGATGATTGTAATTCAGGTTCTTTCCCTAGTGGTGGACCTTGTAGTACTGGTGACCAAAAATGGCAAGAAGTTTTAACTGATATAGAAAACCCTATTGATCTTACAGCATTTCCTGCTGGTGATTATCAATTAGAAGTTTATTATGAAATTGTTGGAGATATAAGTTCAAACAATCAATGTGATGACACGTTATTAGTTAATAATAATGGTGCAAATTTTATTGCGACGTATTCACTTCAAAGCAATTTGACATTTAGTGAAACTCATCCAACAATTTGTAATGCTTCCAATGGTTCTATTACTATAAGTGGTTTAAACCCTTTGACAAATTTTGGTCTAAATTATACAGTTAATGGAAATTCAACTAATGCAAATGTAACGTCAAATTCTAATGGTGAAGTTATACTTTCAAATTTGAATGCAGGATTATATTCTAATTTTATATTCACATTTAATGGATGTACACAAAACTATACAGAGACAATAACTTTAGTGAATCCAACAATTACTCCAACATTCAACATTCCTAGTTATTGTTCTGGAGTACAAGGAGTAGTTTTACCAATTCAGTCTTTAGAAGGCATTACAGGTCAATGGAATATACCATTCAACAGCAATCAAACTACTACTTATATTTTTAATCCTGATGCAAATCAATGTGGAGTTGCTGTTGAAGTTGAAGTTGTAATTAATCAACCTATTCAAGCTACTTTTAACCCAATTACTTTTTGCGAAGGCAATGTTGCTCCATCGTTTCCTACAACTTCAATTGAAGGTTTTACTGGAACATGGTCGGCTAGCGAAATAAGTAATTTAGTAGGCACAGCAAATTACATCTTTACTCCTTCATCAGAACTGTGTGCAAGTCAAGGAATATTAGTTGTTTCAGTTACCGCAAGAACACTTCCAGTATTTGATTTTGGAACTCAATTAAACACTTGTCAAAATGCTGCAGCTAACTTTACATTACCTTCTTTATCTAGTAATGGTATCAATGGTTCGTGGTTGCCAGCAATTGTGGATTATAATTTGGTTGGTACAACTAGTTATGTTTTTACACCAAATAATTCAGAATGTGCTTTACAAACTACCTATAGTGTAACTATTAATGCAACAGTAACTCCTACTTTTACAGCTGTTGCACCAATTTGTATTGGTGATACTTTAAATCCGTTACCATTAGTATCAACCAATGGAATAGATGGAAGTTGGTTACCTCAATTGAATAATAATGAAACCACAACTTATACTTTCACTCCAAACAACCCTAATTCCTGTGCAATTTCTGTACCATTAACTATAATAGTTAATCAATTAACCCAGTCAACTTTTAACAATGAAGTGATTTGTAACGGAGAAAACATTAATTTCCCAGTTGTTTCTGTTGAAGGTTTTAATGGAATTTGGTCGCCAAGTATTGTTAACACAACGCAAACTACTAATTATTCATTTACACCAAATCCTGGTCAATGTGCCAATACTGGAACTTGGACAGTAACTGTTTTACCTACTTTTGATTTTTCAATAACTCAAGGTTGTTTAAACAATAATTATACGTTACAAATTACAGAAGGAATAGGTGTTGATTTAGATAATGCTTCATTCCAATGGAGTTTCAATAACCAAAATATAGGAAATAATAATATTAGTTTCAACGTTACTGAATATCTTGCTTCAACCCAAGCAAATGAACAATTACCATTAACATTTACAGTTACAGTTACTGATAAAAATGGTTGTTCAGCATCAAAACCAATTGAATTAACCAGAATAGCTTGTGAAATTCAAAAAGGTATTTCTGTTAACAATGATGGTTTGAATGACTATTTCAATCTTGAAGGTTATAACGTTAGAAATTTAAGTATTTTTAATCGACATGGAATTAAAGTGTATACCAAATCAAATTATTCTAATGAATGGTTTGGACAATCTGATAAAGGAGACGAATTACCAGATGGTACCTATTATTATGTAATTGAATTTGCAAATGGTGAAGAAACTAAAACTGGCTGGATATTTAAACTAGCTGAAGAATAAATTGAAAACGTCCCAAGATTTTGGGACGTTTTTTTTTTTTAAATTTACTTTTACTTTTTTTTTTAAAAAAATT
>NZ_JACTAC010000010.1 GCF_014486675.1 Flavobacterium macrobrachii | reverse complement strand
GTTTGTGGGAGAGTATGTCGCCGCCTTTTTTTTGAAAACCCTATCCAATCGGATAGGGTTTTTTGTTTTTAGGTCTATTATTAAAACTACTTTAATGTACTTTTTTTGTTTAAGGTAATATAACTCAGTAAATACTTTAACTTTCCAATAAATTTTTAATTTTGAATATATATTATAGTTAGGAAATGTTTTGTGTTTTTATACTTAAATTTCAAGCCATTTACATTTTAATGTGGGATTAAAGAAGGCATTAATAATTTGATTATTTATTATTTAACTTTATAATTGTTCTCAAATTTTTTTTAAAAAATTTATGATTTAAAAAGAACATTTAATTTATTAATAATACCTCCAAAATACTTATCGCTGCTTCGCTAATTTTAGTTCCAGGACCAAAAACCGCTACAGCACCGGAGTCGAATAAGAATTGGTAGTCTTGCGCAGGAATTACGCCACCAACAATGACCATAATATCTTCGCGTCCGTATTTTTTTAGTTCTTTAATCACTTGTGGTACTAAGGTTTTGTGTCCCGCTGCTAAAGAAGAAACGCCTAAAATGTGTACGTCGTTTTCAACCGCTTGTTTGGCAGCTTCTTGTGGAGTTTGGAATAATGGTCCAATATCCACATCAAAACCTACGTCAGCATAACCTGTTGCTACTACTTTCGCACCACGATCGTGACCGTCTTGTCCCATTTTAGCAATCATAATTCTAGGACGACGACCTTCTTTTTTGGCGAAGGCATCGGCTAATTGTTTTGCTTTTTCAAAACTTTCGTCGTTTTTAATTTCTTTACTATACACGCCGCTAAAACTTCTAATTTGTGCTTTATATCTTCCGAAAACTACTTCTAAAGCATCACTAATTTCGCCTAATGTAGCTCTGTTTCGCGCTGCTTCTACTGCTAAAGATAGTAAATTTTCACCACCATTTTTAGCGCTTTCAGTTAATTTAGCTAAACATTCGGCAACTTTAGTATTATCGCGAGCAGCTTTTATTTGTATCAAACGTTCAATTTGTTGCTTGCGAACCATATCGTTGTCGACATCTAAAATCTGTAAAGGATCTTCTTTTTCTAATCTAAATTTGTTGACACCAACAATTATATCTTGACTGCTGTCAATTCTTGCTTGTTTTCGAGCTGCAGCTTCTTCAATACGTAATTTTGGAATTCCAGATTCAATTGCTTTTGTCATTCCACCTAATTCTTCCACTTCTTCAATTAAAGCCCAAGCTTTTTCTGCTATTTCAGCCGTTAAACTTTCTACATAATAACTTCCCGCCCAAGGGTCAACTGATTTACAGATTTTAGTTTCATCCTGTAAAAAGATTTGAGTATTACGAGCAATTCGTGCAGAGAAATCGGTTGGTAAAGCAATAGCTTCGTCTAAAGCATTGGTATGTAACGATTGGGTTCCTCCAAAGGCTGCTGCGGCTGCCTCAATCGTAGTTCGAGCCACATTATTAAAAGGATCTTGCTCCGTTAAACTCCAACCTGAAGTTTGGCAATGCGTTCTTAATGCTAATGATTTTTCGTCTTTTGGGTTGAATTGTTTCAATAATTTTGCCCAAAGCATACGACCGGCACGCATTTTTGCAATTTCCATAAAATGATTCATTCCAATCGCCCAGAAAAAGGAAAGGCGAGGAGCGAACTCATCGATTTTCATTCCGGTTGCTAAACCTGTTCGAATGTACTCTAAACCATCAGCTAAAGTGTAAGCCAACTCAATATCGGCGGTTGCTCCAGCTTCTTGCATGTGGTAACCCGAAATAGAAATCGAGTTGAATTTTGGCATTTTTTTGCTCGTATATTCAAAAATATCAGCAATGATTTTCATCGATGGCGTTGGCGGATAGATGTAGGTATTTCTAACCATAAATTCCTTCAAAATATCGTTTTGTATTGTTCCCGAAAGTAATTCTGGAGCAACACCTTGTTCTTCTGCAGCAACAATATAAAATGCCATAATTGGTAAAACAGCACCATTCATTGTCATAGAAACCGACATTTCATCCAGTGGAATTTGATTGAATAATATTTTCATATCTTCAACAGAATCTATGGCAACTCCAGCTTTTCCTACGTCGCCAAATACGCGTTCGTGGTCGGAATCGTAACCGCGATGTGTGGCTAAATCGAATGCTACTGAAAGTCCTTTTTGTCCTGCGGCAAGATTTCTTCTGTAGAAAGCGTTACTTTCTTCGGCAGTTGAAAATCCTGCGTATTGGCGCACTGTCCAAGGACGACGCACGTACATTGTAGCATATGGTCCGCGTAGATTGGGCGCAAAACCAGCACCAAAATCTAAATGTTCCAATCCTAGAACATCTTCTTTGGAATAGATTTTCTTTAAATCGATGTTTTCAGCAGTGTGAAAAAGTTCCCAGTTTTGAGTATCGTGTTTCGAGCTCTCACTGTTTTGTATGGTTATATGTTGTATGTCTTTTCTCATGGTTATGCTTCTTGAGATAAACGTTCTTGCTCTAATTTCTCAGCCAAACGTTTTTCAATAATTGGAATGATTAACGTCTTTCTAGGATTTTGTTTTACAAAAGGATACAATTCTAAATCGTGTTTCATTCGGTCATTTTTGTTAGGATATTTGTTGGTTCCTAATAAAATCTCCTTTCCGCTATCGAATAAATCTTGCTCTTTAGCAGCACTTTCTTGAATTTTTTTCTGAATGTTTCCTTCGATTAATTGGGTGATTAAACCACCGTTTTTCTCGATGTCTTTGAATAATTCTAATGCTTTTTCGGCTAATTGTTGAGTTAGATTTTCAATATAATAAGCACCATCAGCAGGATTGCTTACTTTGTCGAAATAACTTTCGTGTTTTAAAACTAATAGTTGGTTTCTTGAAATTCTATCGCCAAATTCATTGTCTTTATGATATAATGCATCATAAGGTAAATTCGCAATTGCATTTGCGCCACCAAGAATTGCAGACATACATTCGGTTGTGGTGCGAAGCATGTTTACGTTGTAATCGTATAATGTTTTATTGCGCTTGGTTGGAGTTACAACGA
Organism: Flavobacterium macrobrachii; assembly: GCF_014486675.1. Lineage (GTDB taxonomy): Bacteria > Bacteroidota > Bacteroidia > Flavobacteriales > Flavobacteriaceae > Flavobacterium > Flavobacterium macrobrachii. The sequence continues at coordinate 58,802 of NZ_JACTAC010000010.1, read as the reverse complement.
TATGACAATCTAGATTATGATTGTATTCTGATGCTAATGTTGAAAATAATAATCGCAACGCACGAAGTTTTGCAATTTCAAAAAAGTAATTGGTTCCAACCGAAACTTCTATGGTTATAGGTTGATTTACAGCTAGAATTCTGTTGAAATATTCATTTGCATGTGCCATTGTGTAAGCTAATTGTTGCACAATATTGGCTCCAGCATTTTGGTAAATTTCTGAATTAATGTTTAGAAATGAACTTTGAGAAAATTTGGAAATCTGATTTAGTTTTTCAAAATCTTTTTCTGCATTTTCAAACCAGTTTCCGTCTTTACACAATTGCCCAATTGGATCTAACTGAATGATGAAATTGGCCTTATGTTTAGTTGCAAATTCATTTAATTTAGTGACGAAATCGATTGAGAGAAATGGCAAATAAAAATAGTAAGTTGTTTTTTCTAAAGGAAGATTTTGCATCAAATTTTCTATAGAAATAATATCATTTTCTATTGTAAAACGAATGCTTTCTGCACCACGATTTAAAGTGTTTAGAGCACGTTCTTTTGATTTTTTTACGTCGTGAACAAAGATGTTTTGAAGGATTTTGAATGCTTCTTTAGAAGGATTTATTGAGAGATTTGAATTGCTTTCTTCCACTTCGTCATTGTGATAAAATGGTTTTACTTTGATGCCTTCTAGGCTTTCCCAAACGAGTGTTTCATTGTAATCAGCACCTTTTAATTCGTACTGAATTTGTTGTTTCCATTGTTTGGAACTGATGGTTTCAAAATCTGAAAAAAGGAGTTTCTTTGTGCTCACAAGTGTTATGCTTTTTGATACCTCAAACATAGTCAAAATTTATCTTTTTTGACCGATTTTTATTTGATTTTTTGCAAAATAGGTATATACTTTTAACAATGTCAAAAACGTAGTTTTTTGAAAAATGAATTTTAAAGAAACGGGTATTCTAGTTTAAAGTTTGCTAACTAGCCCTGATTGAAGAGAAAATTGCTTTTTCAAAGTTCAAAATTTGACAAAGCTATTGCAACGTAAAGCAGGAATTGCGTGGAATGTATTGCCTAACGTTTTGCTCCTTCGATACTATCTTTTATTTTGTCTTCTTCAAATTCGATGATGTAGATGTCTTCGCTGTCGCGTTTCATGTAGTATTTTTCACGAGCGTATTTTTCTACGTGGTCAGGATTTTTGAGTTGTTTGATGTTTGCTTCGTCCTTTTTTATTTCGTCTTGGTAGTATTTTTTGTTTTCTTCGAGTTCTTCAATTTCTTTGTTGAGAACGCGATGTTCCATGTAGGAAGTTGTGTCTACAAATGTTATCCAAACCACAAAAAAAACTAACACAATAAGGTATCGGTTTCCGAGGATTTTCAGGATCGGATATTTATTGGTTAGTTTTTCTTTGGTTTCCATTCTATAGGATGTTGTTTTTGTAAATTTAGGTAATTCTTTGGTTAATTACTGCTCTAACTACGTCGATGGCAACGGTATTGTATTTGTCGTTTGGAATTATGATGTCGGCAAATGCTTTTGTTGGTTCAATAAATTGCTGATGCATAGGTTTTAACGTGGTTTGGTAGCGGTTTAAAACTTCTTCCATATCACGTCCACGCTCAGCAATATCACGTTTTAATCTTCTGATTAATCTTTCGTCAGAGTCGGCATGAACAAAAACTTTTACGTCAAATATGTCTCTTATTTCTGCATTAGCTAAGATTAATATTCCTTCTACTATCATTACTTTTCTTGGATGGGTAACGATGGTATCGTCGGTTCTATTGTGAGTAATGAAAGAATAAACAGGTTGCTCGATTGTCTTTCCTTCTTTTAGTTCTTTTAAATGACTTACTAATAATTCAAAGTCGATTGCTCTTGGGTGATCAAAATTGATTAAAGCTCTTTCTTCGAAACTCAAATTTGTGTTTTCTTTATAATATGAGTCCTGAGAAATGACACCAACTTCGGTTTCGGGTAATTCATTCATGATTTGGTGTACAACGGTTGTTTTTCCACTTCCAGTTCCACCAGCAATTCCAATAATAAGCATAGTTAGTTGTGTTTTTTTACTGCAACAAAAATAGAAATTATATCGAAAGCTTTTTTTGTTTTTTTTCAGAAATGTTAAGCGAAGGTATTTTTTGAAGAAAAAATGGAATTTCTAATAAAAATATTTTGTTTAGTCATTAATAGTGGTATATTTGCACCCACATTTTCGGGGTGTAGCGTAGCCCGGTTATCGCGCCTGCTTTGGGAGCAGGAGGTCGCAGGTTCGAATCCTGCCACCCCGACAAAAAGAGATTTCTAATTTTAGAAATCTCTTTTTTTGTTTTATTTCATTGTTATTTTTTATCAAAATATAGCTTTTAGCAATTTGTTTTACTTTTGCCGTTTGGCATAAAACATTACATTTGCAACCTAATAATTTAGAATCATGTCAGATACAATAGAAAAAGTAAAATGTTTAATTATAGGTTCTGGTCCTGCGGGTTATACTGCTGCAATTTATGCTGCTAGAGCTAATATGAACCCGGTTTTATACCAAGGAACGCAACCTGGTGGACAATTAACAACAACTAACGAAGTTGAAAATTTCCCTGGTTATCCTGATGGTGTAACTGGTCCAGAAATGATGGTTCAGCTACAAGCACAAGCGCAACGCTTTGGAACTGATGTTCGTGATGGTTGGGCAACAAAAGTTGATTTTTCGGGCGATGTTCATAAAGTTTGGATTAATGATACCAAAGAAATTCACGCTCAAACGGTGATTATCTCAACGGGTGCTTCGGCTAAATATTTAGGATTAGATTCAGAGCAACATTATTTACAAACTGGTGGTGGTGTTTCTGCTTGTGCGGTTTGTGATGGATTTTTCTATAGAAATCAAGAAGTTGTAATTGTTGGTGCTGGTGATTCGGCATGTGAAGAAGCTCATTATTTATCTAAACTTTGTAAAAAAGTTACCATGCTTGTTAGAAGTGAAAAGTTTAGAGCTTCTAGAATTATGGAAGAACGCGTGAGAAAAACGGAGAATATTGAAATTTTGATGAATCACGATACAGTAGAAGTTGTTGGTGATGGTCAAGTGGTGAACTTGGTTAAAGCTAAAAACAAAACGACTGGCGAAATTGTAGATATTCCTGCAACTGGTTTCTTTGTAGCTATTGGTCACAAACCTAATACTGATATATTTAAAGATTACATCACTTTGGATGAAACGGGTTACATTGTAAATGTTCCTGGAAGTTCAAAAACGAATGTTGCTGGTGTCTTTGTTGCTGGTGATGCTGCAGATCATGTTTATCGTCAAGCGATTACCGCTGCTGGAACAGGTTGTATGGCAGCTTTGGATGCGGAACGATATTTGGCTTCGTTAGATTAAATTTTAGATTTTCACTATAAAAAAAATGCCATCAATTTGATGGCATTTTGTTTTTTATTTGATAGGTTTTTTTCTCAAAGTTGCACTATCGGTAAAACGTTTTATTTCAAATTTTGGTTCACCAAAAATCTCTATTTCCGATTTTCCTGCAATGTCTATTACGATATTGGTTTTTGCATTTATTTTTCCGTTGGAATAAGCTTCGGCAAAAAGTTGTGTATTTACAGCGGTTAATTTACTGCCATTAAAATCGGAATTGTTGTCTAAACGGAGTTTTAGTGTGTTGACATCGCCTTCAATAATAGCAGTTGATTTTTGGTACATGTCAAAAAGTAAATCGGTACTGGCAATTAATGCTTTTACTTGGGCATTTTTGCTTACATCAATTGCTGCTTTTTCAGATTTTAAGTTTAGTTCAATTTTAGATTTGTCATTTGCCATTAAAGTAAAATTTTTGCATTTGGCATTCAAATATAATTTGGCATAATCATAACTTTTAAAAGTAACTGTCTTTAAATCTACATCAGAAAGTGCCGTTACATTGGTTTCGTTTTTAGCAATTACCATATCAAGTTCGTCAGTGTAAGTAATTCTAACACTGAGTTTTTTAAAACTTGAAATGTCTTTATTGGTTGTAATTCTTAAATTGCTTCCAGATAGTTTATAATCAATAAATTCGTGAAGATTGTCATCGGCTTCGATTTCTAAACCGCATTCGTTTCCTTTTACTAAAAAAACTTCTAAATTGTCTTCGACTTCAATGGATTTAAAATTTTCTATTTGTTTTTGTTCCATTGTTACCACTTTTGAACCTTTTACTTTTTCTTTTTTTTGTGAAAAACCAAAAGTAGTCGTTAGAAGAAATAATAGTAGTATTGTTTTTTTCATTTTTTTCAATGATTATTTTGTCAAAAATAGAAAAAAAAACATCCCAATTTTCATTGAGATGCTTTATTAACTTTTGTTATCGTGAAACGCTTCCGCCAGAAGTTTCTTCTTTGGTGATTGTTTTTGGATTTCCTTTATAGTTGATGGAACTTCCGCTGGATGCTTTTCCGTTAAGATTTACAATCGAATGGACTTCTATTGAACTTCCGCTTGATGATTGAGCCGAAACATCATTGGCTAATAACTCGTCGGCATCAATTGAGCTTCCGCTCGAGGATGAAGCAAATACATTTAGTGCTTTTCCTTTTACGTTTTGTTCGCTTCCGCTAGACGTTTCGAGTGAAACCGTATCTGATTCTACGTTTACATCCATTTCGCTTCCGCTGCTTGATTTTAGCGATATATTAGTTCCAGTTAAAACATTTAATGACTTTAATGTTGCGCCACTTGAAGTTTCTAGATTATCAATTTTGGGCATTGTAACAGTTACTTTTCTCGTAGCATTGTGATAATTTCCAAAATCAGATTCTATAATCAACTTTCCGTTTTCTACTCGGGTTTTGATTTCTTTAATTATATTATCGTCAGCTTCTACAAGTACTTCGAAGTTGTCGGCTTGTTTGATTTCGCAATTAATTCCTGTTTTAACTTCAACTTTTGTAAAAGTATCAACTTTTCGGGTTTCTTTAACAATGGTTCCGCTTCCTGTAATTCCGTCGCCTAAATTGACTGTCCAATTACAAGAAGTTAACAACAAACCTGCAACGGTTGCTATGATTGCTTTTGAGCAGAAGATTATAAATTTTACCATGATTATTCGGTTTTAATGATTATTCCGTTTGAGTCAATTGTAAGCTTTGATTTTTTTCCTTTGGTATCGTTAAGAATTTCTTTGCCATTCACTTTTACCGAAACTGATTTTACCGTGTCGTTAGTTTCTGTTATGTTGATTTCTTCCGTTTGAACATCGTTTGTGTTTTCGCTTTCAGGACAATCTAAACATCTTAGTTTGTCGCTTTCTACTTTGTATTTATAACCTTCTGGTCCATAATAGTAATCGAAATCAGCATTGGAACCGTCTAAATAAGTTTCAACATTTGCATCAGGATAATACACAATACCGTTTGGTAAATACAAATAGATGTCAACACGTTGATTGCGTAGTTTATTTTTGGTATCTGTCAAAAAGTAATTGTCTAATATCAATTCGTTTCCAACAATTTTGAAACCATATTTTATTTTTTTGGCTCTTTCGTTAGCTTCAGCAAATGATTTTCCATGCGCTCTTGTTTCAATTTGAATGTAAGGCGATGGATTATCAGTTCTTTTTAAATGAATTCCAACATTAGTAGAATAAATTACAGGATTACCCATTGAATCTTGCGCTATTCTAATATCATCGCGGTCATGAATACTTTTTGAGAAAAAATCGTTGTACCTAAATTTTACTTTGATAGTATCGTTTGCTGAAATATTGATTGTTTCTTTTTGAACTGTTTTTCCAGCATAAGCTAATTGGTTAAACTCATTTATTCCTAACGAAATTAATATTCCTACTGATATAATCCAAATTCCTAGTAAACTATATTTTGCAATATTTCCTATTGATTTTAAATTGGTTACCAATAGTTTTAATCCTAATATTAATATGAAAAAGATCGGAATTCCTGCAGCAAAAAGGAAAAGTATTCCTTGTATCCAAAGTGGTGTTTCTAAACCTATTGGTGTGTGAATAAATTCAACGATTTTATTATCAGGCATTGATGATGAAAACACCATTACGATTGATGTAATGATAACAGCAACTAATGATAAGGCAGAAAAAATAAGAATAAATGCACCTAAAACTTTAGCAAAAGCACCAAATATTTTCATGATAACATTGCCAAATCCGTTGGCAACTTTTTCAGCACCATTTTTTACTTGGTTTCCCATTTCGTCATAGTTAGCATTTTTGAATTTGCTAGAAACACTTTCATATTCTTCTCTAACTTTTTTCTCGATATTAGAAATAGTTACTGGTTCGCCAGTCATTTCTAATTTTTCAGAAGTTGTAACAGCTTTTGGTGTAATTGCCCACAAAATAAGGTAAGCTAATACTCCAGAACCACCAGCCCAAACTAATAGAATGAACCCAATTTTTATCCAAATTGAATCAATCCCAAAATAATGTCCTAAACCGGTACAAACTCCACCAATTAATCCTTTGTCTTTATCGCGATACAGTTTTTTTCTACCTGAAGAAGTAAAATTAGCACTGCTTGGTTCTTGATTATCGTCGTCAATTCTGTAATCTTCTGGTTGTCCCATCACAGCAACAACTTGATCAACATCTTTTAAATTGATTACGTGTTTGTCTGATTTTTGTTGCTCGGTTAACAATTCAGCCACACGCATTTCAATGTCTTTCATGATTTCGTCTTTTCCAGATGAATTTGAAAGTGAACGTTTTATTGCATCAAAATATCTTGATAACTTTTGGTATGCATCTTCATCGATATGGAAGAATAAACCACCTATATTAATATTTACTGTTTTGTTCATGATTTGTTAATTTTTGGTTGTGATGATATTTACTGCATCAGACAATTCAGTCCAAGTGCCATTTAATTCGTTTAAAAATGTTTTTCCTAATTCGGTCAAACCATAGTATTTTCTTGGCGGACCAGAAGTTGATTCTTCCCAACGATAGTTGAGCAAACCGTCATTTTTTAGTCTTGTCAATAGCGGATAAACCGTTCCTTCTACTACAAGCAATTTTGCGTTTTTCAAGGTGTCAAGAATTTCGGAAGTATAAGCATCTTTTTCTTTTAATACGGATAAGATACAGAACTCTAAAACTCCTTTTCGCATCTGGGCTTTTGTGTTTTCAATGTTCATAATACGATTTTGTTTTTTTCTGATGATTAGTCAGATTGATTAAACTGTTCATTTTTGATTGATGATTTGATTGATGATTTGTTGATGATTATTTTAAAAAGCTAATGCTCAGCGGATATTTATAAACTTCTCCATTTGATGCTTTTACCGATGCGTATATGATTAGTATAAACTCGATTACTTTCAAAAAGCAGAATAGAAGTATGGCTACAAAGGCTAGAATAACTATTCCAGTAATGTTACCAGAGTGAAAATTATCAATAATTAAATCCTCACTATCTGAAAATTCATTAATAGTTACATTTTTAAAAATGCAATAGATAAAAATTGGAATAGCAATCAACAAAGTAATTAAAGTGTATAAGAACATACTCAATTGAAAGTTTAAAACACTTTTTCCGCTAGCATCAATAAAAGCAGATTCTTTCTTTTTGGCACTCCAAATTAGTATTGGGAAAATGTAATTTCCAAACGGAATAAAATATTGAGTTAACGAACTTAAATGGAGTAACGCTGCGGTGTTCGTTTCATTTGTTGTAGATGCAGTTGTTGTCATGATTTTATTTTTTTTGATGATGATTAAAACTCGATTTTAACAATACTATAGAATGGCTATTAATTTCTTATACAAAGATACAATCAAAAAAAGGTATTATGCAATACAAAGTACTTTAATTTAACAAAAAATTAACACTTAATAAAATTCAATTTTATCTTATGATTTTAGTATATTTACAACAAAATCAATACTTCATGGAAATTTCACCTAGTAAATTAAATAGTTTTTTATTTTTTAAATTACCCTCAGCTTTTTGGTCTGGAGTCCGAGTAAAGTCAATTTCAGCTACCAAATGCGAAGCAACGGTTCGACATAAATGGTTTAATCAAAATCCATTCAAGTCAATGTATTTTGCGGTTCAAGCAATGGCAGCCGAACTTACAACTGGCGCTTTAATGATGATGAAAATCAAACAAAGCGGAAAGAATATTTCCATGTTGGTTGCTAATAACAAAAGTAATTTCTCCAAAAAAGCTACTGGATTAATCACTTTTACTTGTAATGATGGTCATTTAATTGACGATGCCATCCAAAAAGCAATTGCTACAGGCGAAGGTCAAACCATTTGGATGAAATCCATTGGCGTGAATACAAAAGGAGAACAAGTTTCCGAAATGGAATTTGAATGGACTATAAAAGTCAAAGATAAACAATAGTTAAACTTTTAATATCATTTTTCATCATTTAATAATTGTGAATAAATTTGATGAAAATCAAGAAAATGAAAATTTTAATAACCGGAGCAACAGGTTTTATTGGCTCAAGATTGACAAAATTGCTCTTGGAAAAAGAGCATACCATTCACTATTTAACTACTTCAAAAAATAAATTAGTTGAAGAACCCAATTATAAAGGTTTTTATTGGGATATTAAAACTATGGAGATTGATACAAAATGTTTTGACGGAGTTGATGTTATAATTCATTTGTCTGGAGCAACAATAGCAAAAAGGTGGACAAAAGCTTATAAAAAAGAACTTATTGAAAGTAGAGTTTTAACAACTAACCTTCTTTTTAACGCCATAAAAGAAAATAAGTTTCCGATAAAGCATATTATCTCAGCATCTGGAACGGCAATTTATCCTGAAAGTTATGATAGAGTTTATAATGAAGAGTCATCTGAAGAAGCAAATGATTTTCTTTCTACTGTGGTTAAGCAATGGGAGCAAAGCGTTGATAAATTTAAAGAATTGTCAATAAAAGTTTCAAAAATTAGAACCGGAGTTGTATATGCCAATCATGGTGGTGCATTTCAAGAAATGATTAAACCCATTAAATTTGGTTTAGGTTCTATTATGGGTAACGGAAGACAAATTCAATCATGGATACACATTGATGATCTCACACAAATATACTGTTTCATTTTAGAAAACAACTTCGAAGGAACATATAATGCGGTAGCACCAAATTCTATTACCAATAAGAATCTAACTTATTTGGTAGCAAAAAAACTCGGTAAACCACTATTTCTTCCTAATATACCAGAGTGTTTTATGAAATTAGTTTTAGGCGAAATGTCAATTTTACTTTTTAGTAGTAAAAATTTATCTTCACAAAAAATACAAAATTTGGGTTACAAATTCAGATATCCTGATTTTCAAGTTGCTTTACAAAACATACTAAAATAAAAAAAGTGCTTAATCAAGCACTTTTTTATTATCTAATTTTGAATTAATAATTATTTAGAATGTTGAAATCAAATTCAATAATAACAAATGTAATCATTGCGAAATCGATTTAGTCTTAAAATTTTATTAAAATTTGATTTTTAATTTCAATAAAAAAATATGACAATTTGGCAAAAAAAGAGAAATGGCAGTACTTTTGCATACAAAACAACAATATGAAAATTAAAGATATATTTAAAAATAAAACTTCAATGAATACTGAAAATACCGATAAAGATCCAATTGAAAATGAAATTGAAAATGTTCTAAATGAAGTTGAAACTGCCGAAGAACTAAGTGTTGAAGAGCAATTGCAAAAAGAATTAGCAAATGAAAAAGATAAATTTATTAGACTTTTTGCTGAATTTGAAAACTTCAAAAAAAGAACAACAAAAGAACGTATTGACTTATTCAAAACTGCCAATCAGGAAGTTTTACAAGCCATGTTGCCAGTTTTAGATGATTTTGACAGAGCAATGACACAAATCTCTAAAAGTGGCGATGAAACCTTGGCAAAAGGTGTAGCGTTAATTCATGAAAAATTAAAATCAACATTAGTTGCCAAAGGATTAGAGCAAGTTGAGATTAAAGCAGGAGACAGTTTTGATGCTGATTTTGCAGAAGCAATTACCCAAATTCCTGCGCCAAGTGAAGACTTGAAAGGAAAAATTGTTGATGTAGTTGAAAAAGGATATAAACTAGGCGATAAAATTATTCGTTTTCCTAAAGTTGTAATTGGAAATTAATCTATTTCCAATTACATCTTTTCGAATAGAAACGTGATTTATCACGTTTAATAAAATTAAAAATATGAGCAAAAAAGATTTTTACGAAATATTAGGTGTTTCAAAAAGCGCAACAGCCGAAGAAATAAAAAAAGCATATCGAAAAAAAGCGATTGAATTTCACCCCGATAAAAACCCGGGAAATCCTCTGGCAGAAGAAAACTTTAAACTCGCTGCCGAAGCTTATGAAGTATTAAGCGATCCAAATAAAAAAGCAAAATACGACCAATATGGTCATCAAGCATTTGATGGTACTGGAGGTTTTGGCGGTCATGGACACATGAACATGGATGATATCTTCAGTCAGTTTGGCGATATTTTTGGTGGCGCATTTGGCGGAAGCGGTTTTGGAGGTTTCGGTGGAAATTCTGGCGGACAACGCCGTGTAAAAGGAAGCAATCTTCGCATCAAAGTTAAATTGACTTTGGAAGAAATAGCAAATGGTGTTGAGAAAAAAGTAAAAGTTAAAAGAAAAATTCAAGCGCTAGGCGTAAAATACAAAACTTGTTCAACCTGTAACGGACAAGGTCAAGTATTGAAAGTAACCAATACGATTTTGGGTAGAATGCAAACGGCAACCACGTGTCATGTTTGTGGCGGTTCTGGGCAAACTATCGAGAGCAAGCCTCATAATGCCGATGCTTATGGAATGATTTTGGAAGACGAAACGGTTTCTATCAAAATTCCAGCAGGTGTTGTTGACGGAATGCAATTAAAAGTTTCGGGTAAAGGAAATGATGCACCAGGAAACGGAGTTGCAGGTGATTTAATAGTAGCAATCGAAGAACAAGAACATGAATTTTTAAAACGTGAAGGTGAAAATCTGCATTATGATTTATACATAAGTTTTGCAGAAGCGGCATTAGGTGTTTCAAAAGATATTGAAGCAATAAATGGAAAAGTTAGAATAAAGCTAGAAGAAGGAATTCAGTCTGGAAAGATTTTACGTCTAAAAGGAAAGGGAATTCCAAGTTTAAATAGCTATGGCAATGGAGATTTATTGGTTCATGTAAATGTTTGGACACCAAAGACTTTGAGTAAAGAGCAACGTCAATTCTTTGAAAAATCAATGACTGATGAAAATTTTATTCCTCATCCTGAAAAAACAGATAAATCTTTTTTTGAAAAAGTGAAAGATATGTTTTCATAATTAAAAAAATAATTTTACATTTGAATAATTACTTGGAAACAAGTAATTTCTTTTTCATAGCAATTTTTCCCATCCTGTAATTCATTTTATTGGGTGGGTTTTTTTTGAAATGCATTTTTTCAATTACTTTTACCGAAAACAATATCAAAAAGCAATATCAAAAGTCAATAGCAAAAAGCAACTTCAAAAGTCAATTTGAATTTGTAATTGTAATTGATTTTTAAATTTGAATTTTGAAGTTCAAATTGATTTTTGAAACTTAAAAAAATATGAGCAATATACTTGAAGTTAAAAGCGTAGTGAAGCAATATGCTGATTATACTGCGCTTAACGAGGTTTCTTTAACTGTTCCAAAAGGAAGTATTTATGGACTTCTCGGCCCAAATGGTGCTGGAAAAACATCCTTAATTAGAATAATTAACCAAATAACAATGCCAGATAGTGGCGAAATTATTCTCGATGGAGAAAAATTAAATCCGTCTCATGTCAGTACTATTGGTTATATGCCCGAAGAACGCGGCTTGTATAAAACGATGAAAGTTGGCGAACAGTGTTTGTATTTAGCACAATTAAAAGGACTTTCAAAAGCCGAAGCCAAACGCGAATTAGAATATTGGTTCGACCGATTGGAAATTCAAGGTTGGTGGAACAAAAAAATGCAAGAATTGTCAAAAGGAATGGCACAAAAAGTACAATTTGTTGTAACTGTTTTGCACAAACCTAAATTATTGATACTCGACGAACCATTTTCAGGCTTTGATCCTGTGAATGCTAATTTGATAAAAGACGAAATCATCGAGTTGAATAGAAAAGGAACTTCGGTTATTTTTTCAACCCATCGAATGGAAAGCGTAGAAGAAATGTGTGATCACATTGCTTTAATCCATAAATCGAATAAATTGATTGAAGGAAAACTTTCGGATGTAAAAAAACAATTCAGAACCAATAACTATGAAGTTGGAATTTTGACCGATAATATTGAAGGATTGATGTATGATTTGTCTCAAAAATTCACGCTTTCACAAACCGATTTCAAATCACTGCATGATGAGTTAAAACTGCAAATCAACATAGGAACATCAACACCAAACGAACTTTTAAACCTGTTAATTCAACGCGGACAAGTAACTCATTTTATGGAGAAAATTCCGAGTGTGAACGATATTTTTATTAAAACAGTAACTGATTAGATAGCTAGAAAGTTAGATTGTTAGAATTTTAGAAAAAGAAAATTTAGCAATCATTAAAATCCAAGAAGTCTAATAATCCAAAAATCTAAGAAGTCTAAAAAAATGAGTAAATTAAGTCTAATCATCAAAAGAGAATTTGTTGCCAAAGTTCGTAACAAATCATTCATCGTAATGACTTTTTTAAGTCCGTTATTATTTGTTGGAATTGCTGTTTTTGTTGGCTATTTAAGTACAATGAAAGCCGATTTAAAGACGATCGCGGTTCATGATCAATCGGGTAAATTTTTCAGTGAATTTAAAAGCGATGATGAATATAAATACGTCGATTTTTCTACCATAAATCTTCAAGTTTTAAAAGATAGTATCGTTTCTGAAGCTTATGAAGGACTTTTAGTTATTCCAAATGTTTCCTCCAATGTTTCGCTTCAAAAATCAATTCAATACATCTCAAATGATAGTCCAAGTGTAATGTTTATTAGTGATATCGAAGAGGTTATCAATCATAAATTGACACAAGAAAATTTCCAAAAAGAAGGATTAGATACTTTAGCAATCAAAAAGGCAAAATCTGATGTATCCATTCATTTGACCAAAGCAACAGGTGAAGAAGCACTTAAAGGATTAAACGAAATCAAGATTGGAATTGGTGGTGCATTTGGTTATTTGATTATGATGTTTATTGTTATATACGGAAATATGGTCATGCGAAGCGTTATCGAAGAAAAAGTTTCAAGAATTATTGAGGTTATTATTTCATCGGTAAAACCATTTCAATTGATGATGGGAAAAATAATTGGAACATCGTTAGCCGGAATTTTACAATTTCTAATTTGGGCATTTCTCGGACTGATTGCAATGTTTGTCTTATCCACATTTTTCAATGTACAAATGGGCGCAACTTCAGGAATGGAAGACCAAGCAATACTAATGGCTGAGAAAGAAATGGGCGGAACAATGCAATTGTACATTGTGGAATTGTGGAATTTACCAATTGCTACAATACTAATTTCATTCATTTTCTATTTCATTGGAGGATATTTCTTGTACAGTTCATTTTATGCATCGATTGGTGCAGCAGTTGATAACGAAACCGACTCGCAACAATTCCTTCTTCCAATTATAATGCCTTTAATTTTAGGAGTTTACATTGGGTTTTTTACTGTAATTAATGATCCACACGGAACAGTGGCAACAGTTTTTTCCATGATACCATTAACTTCGCCAATTGTAATGATGATGCGAATTCCGTTTGGCGTTCCGCTATGGCAAATCGCAGTTTCACTGATTATATTATTTGCAACCTTCTTTTTAGTGGTTTGGTTTGCAGCAAAAATTTATCGTGTTGGTATTTTAATGTACGGTAAAAAACCAACTTGGAAAGAATTGTATAAATGGATTAAATACTAAAATTATGAAAAAATATTTATTTATTATATTATTGTTTATCAGCTTCATTTCCAACGCTCAAAAGAAAGAAGTTCAAAAAACAATTGAAACTTTTTTTGAAGGTTTTCACAAAAAGGATAGTCTTTTTATGAAAAAAGTTTGTGTAAATAATTTAATCTTACAAACCATTAATGAAGGTGAAAAAGGAAATGAGTTAATTAATGAAACTCCCAACGAATTTTTTATATCGATTGCAACTATTCCATCGGATATGAAAATTGAAGAGCGGATTTTGAGCTACAACATTCAAGTGGATGGTGCGATGGCACATGCGTGGACTCCTTATGAATTTTATGTTAACGGGAAATTAAGTCATAAAGGCGTGAATGCTTTTACGCTTTATAAAGAGCAAAATGATTGGAAGATAATACATCTTATAGATACCAGAAGGAAGTAAAAATGTAATTTTGCAAAAATTAATTATTTTCATTTGAAAAATATCCTAATCATAGACGACGAAGAAAAACTTCGTGGACTTTTGGCTCGAATAGTAAAATCTGAAGGATTTGACGTAATTGAAGCATCAGATTTAAAATCGGGTTTCAAAAAGTTGGAGCAAAATGATATTGATGTTTTACTTTGTGATGCTAAACTTCCGGACGGAAATGGTGTAGATTTTCTTCAAAAAATCAAAGCTAGTTTTCCACTTACTGAAGTAATTCTGTTAACAGCTTACGGCAATATTTCTGATGGAGTGCAAGCGATGAAAAATGGTGCTTTCGATTATATTGTAAAAGGCGATGATAACGATAAAATCATTCCATTACTCTACAAAGCTTTCGAAAAAGTACAATTGCAAAAGAAAGTCAAACAACTCGAAAAAAGGATTTCCGACAAATATTCTTTTGATACCATAATTGGAAAATCAAAAGCAATTGAACAAGTCATAGATTTAGCAAAGAAAGTCTCGAAAACAAATTCAACAGTATTATTATCAGGTGAAACAGGAACAGGAAAAGAAGTTTTTGCTCAAGCCATTCACGAAAATAGTTCAAACGCAAGTAAATCGTTTGTAGCTTTAAATTGCAGCACTTTCAGCAAAGAAATTTTAGAAAGCGAATTATTCGGACACAAGCAAGGTGCTTTTACAGGAGCAATCAAAGACAAGAAAGGATTTATTGAAGAAGCCAATGGTGGAACTTTGTTTTTGGATGAAATTGGTGAAATGCCTTTAGAATTGCAAGCCAAATTACTTCGAGTACTAGAAACAAATGAGTTTATTCCTGTTGGTGATACTACTCCAAAAAAATCAAATTTCAGATTAATTGCGGCAACAAATCGTGATTTAAAAGTAGAAAGCGACGAACATCGTTTTCGTTCCGATTTGTATTTTCGATTGAATATTTTTGAAATCAATATTCCGCCGTTGCGCGAAAGAGTTAAGGATATTGCACCTTTAGTAGATTTTTTTGTAGATAAATTTTCTACTTCAATCAATAAAAAAACATTGCAAATTGAAGATAATTTTCTTCACAAATTAGAAGCCTATCATTGGCCAGGAAACGTCAGAGAATTAAAAAATGTGATTGAAAGAGCCGTTATTTTAGCTAACAATGATGTGTTAACACTTGATGTGTTGCCATATGAAATCCAACATCAAACCGATAACCAAAACAAATCAATGTCAGCATTTTCAATGAATAGTGTTGAAAAACTACATATTCAAAAAGTACTAAATTATACCAAAGGGAATAAAGCAGAAACCGCAAGATTACTAGAAATAGGAATTGCCACTTTATACAGAAAATTAGACGAATACAATATTCAATAAACAACCTTATCATTTTAATAAAAGCCTATCATTTTGATAGGTTTTTTTATGCTCAATTTTTGGCACGATAATCACAAAATCAACAATAACAATACCTTACGTAATTTTATTTTTATTGGAACACAATTTGGCATAAGCGATGAAGAACAAACAAATTCATCGTTATGAGAAATAAAATAAATACCATTTACAAACAAGCCGAACGCTTCGCAGAAATTACTAACAAAGCCATCATTTCAGGAAACATTTCCAGAGCAAAAAAACTATTGAGCATTGCAGAAAATCTTTTTGAAACAGGTAGCAATGAAACTAAAAATGTAATTTCAAATGTTTACGTCTATTCCGTTTCTTCGTTTATGGAATTGAGACATTGCAGTATTTCCAATCTTTTTCCTAAAGCATTGCGAGCAGAATACATCAAGCAAATCAATGCTACTTCTGTATAATTCTAAACTATTAAATTAACTATATGATAAGCACTATTCTTTTACTCGCATTAGGAATTTTTCTTTTTGCCATTTGTTTTAAATCGGTCGAATTTTTTGAAAAAATCTAAATTATGATAGTACTTTTTATCGTCGCTTTAGCTGTATTTGGCTATTTGGTTTATGTCTTAATTAAACCCGAAAAATTTTAAACATTCTTTTAATAAATATATTATGAATACAGAAATTCTTGGAGTTATAACTGTTTTTCTTCTAACCATTGTTTTGGCAATTCCTGTCGGGAAATATATTGCTAAAGTTTACAAAGGAGATAAAACACTTTTAGACCCCATTTTTAATCCTATTGAACGCCTAATTTTTAAAATAAGTGGTATCAATGACAAAGAAGAAATGAATTGGAAGCAACATCTTAAAGCACTTTTGAGTGTCAATTTGGGATGGTTTATTCTTTGTTTTTTTGTTTTACTTTTTCAAGGAAGCTTGCCTTTAAACCCAGATGGAAATCCTTCAATGAGTGCCGATTTAGCTTTTAATACCGCTATTTCATTTGTTGTCAATTGTAATCTTCAGCATTATTCCGGTGAGTCTGGTTTGTCTTATTTAGGACAATTAATGTTGATGTTTTTACAATTTGTCTCTGCTGGTGTTGGAATGGCAGCCGCAGCTATGGTTTTCAATGCTATGAAAGAAAGAACAACCGAACATTTAGGTAATTTCTATAACTATTTCATCAAAAGCTGTACTCGTATTTTATTACCATTATCAGCAATTGTTGCTGTCGTATTGATTTTCAGTGGAACACCAATGACATTTGAAGGTAAAGATAGCATTACTACTTTACAAGGTGATACAGTTGAAGTATCTCGAGGTCCAGCTGCAGCTTTTATTGGTATTAAACATATTGGTACTAATGGCGGTGGTTTCTTTGGAGTGAATTCAGCACATCCATTTGAAAATCCAACTTATTTTACTAATGCAGTAGAACTTTGGGCACAATTGATTATTCCTTTTGCAATGATTTTTGCATTGGGATTTTATCTTAAAAAACGTAAATTTTCTTATGTCGTTTTTGGTGTAATGACTATCGGGTTTTTGCTTTTGGTCATTCCAACAATTAGTTCCGAATTAAACGGAAATCCTGCTATTGAAAGAATGGGAATAACCCAAACTACTGGAGCAATGGAAGGTAAAGAAGTGCGATTTGGTCCAGCCATTTCAGGTTTTTGGAGTATTGCCACAACAGTTATTTCAACAGGTTCTGTGAATAGTATGCACGACAGTTCAATGCCAATGTCAGGAGCAATGCAATTGTTAGCTATGATGGTCAATGCCTTTTATGGCGGTTGCGGTGTTGGTTGGTTGAATTTCTATATTTTCATAATTCTTGCTGTTTTCATTTCAGGATTAATGGTTGGTAGAACACCAGAGTTTTTAGGAAAGAAAATAGAAGCTCGTGAAGTTAAAATCGCCGCATTTATTGCCATTCTTCACCCTTTATTAATTTTATCTGGTACTGCTTTAGCCTCTTATTTTGCTGCCAATGATACTCCAATGGGATATTGGTTTAATGGAAATGCTACAAGTTGGTTAAACAATCCTAGTAATCATGGCTTTTCTGAAATGCTTTATGAATTTACCTCAAGTGCTGCCAATAATGGTTCAGGTTTTGAAGGTTTAGGTGATAACAATCCGTTTTGGAATATCACAACCGGAATTGTGTTACTATTAGGTAGATTTTTACCAATTATTGGACCGCTTGCTATAGCAGGATTATTAGCTAATAAAAAATACATTCCAGAAAGCGCAGGAACTTTAAAAACGGACACTACCATTTTTGGTATTATGGTCTTTGCAGTAATCGCAATTATTGCAGCACTATCCTTCTTTCCAGCATTGGCTCTAGGTCCATTAGCAGAATATTTTACAATAAAATAATTAAATAAAAATGACTAAAAATAAATCCAATTCATTATTTGAAAGCAAGCAAGTAAAAGAAGCGTTAGTGCAATCTTTTGTAAAGCTTAATCCTAAAGTAATGTTCAAAAACCCTGTAATGTTTACTGTAGAAATTGGAACTGCCATTATGTTTATTGTGTGTATTGCCATCTTAATGGGCGCACAAAATCAAGGTAGTTTCATTTATAATTTTATTGTATTCATCATTCTATTATTAACGCTTTTGTTTGCCAATTTTGCTGAGGCTATTGCCGAAGCAAGAGGAAAAGCTCAAGCTGATAGTTTAAGAAAAACCAGAGAAGAAACTCCAGCTAAAAAAGTATTAGAATTAGGTAAGATTTATTCACACGAAATAGAAATGATCTCTTCATCTCAACTAAAAAAAGGCGATATGTTTTTTTGTGAAGCAGGTGATATTATCCCAACCGATGGTGAAATTATTGAAGGTTTAGCCACTATCGATGAAAGTGCAATCACAGGAGAAAGCGCACCAGTTATTCGTGAAGCTGGTGGCGACAAAAGTTCTGTAACTGGTGGAACAAAAGTGTTAAGTGATAGAATAACCGTAAAAGTAACAACCGAACCTGGCGAAAGTTTCTTAGATAAAATGATTGCTTTAGTAGAAGGCGCCACTCGTCAAAAAACACCCAATGAAATTGCGTTAACTATTTTATTAGCAGCTTTTACTTTAATCTTTGTAATCGTTTGTGTAACACTAAAACCTTTTGCAGATTATGCAAATGCACCGATAACAATCGCTGCTTTCATCTCACTTTTTGTTTGTTTAATACCAACGACAATTGGTGGTTTATTATCAGCTATCGGTATTGCTGGAATGGATAGAGCTTTACGTGCAAACGTTATCACAAAATCAGGTAAAGCCGTTGAAACAGCAGGTGATATTGATGTTTTATTGTTAGATAAAACAGGTACAATCACAATCGGAAATAGAAAAGCTACTAATTTTTATCCAACAAATGGTATTTCTATAGAAGAGTTTATTCAATCAGCCGTATTAAGTTCTTTGGCAGATGATACTCCCGAAGGTAAAAGTATTGTGGAATTAGCAGGAAATGAAGTAGCTCAAAAACTTTCTATTGATGGTGCAACTTTAATCAAATTTACAGCCGAAACTAGAACTTCAGGTGTAGTTTTAAAAGATGGAACTAATATTAGAAAAGGTGCTCAAGATGCTGCCAAAAACATTTCGGAACAAGCAGGATATACATTCCCAGAAGATACAGCTAAACAAGTCATTGAAATTTCTTCTAATGGTGGAACGCCTTTAGTAGTAATTAAAAACAGTCAAGTTCAAGGTGTTGTAGAATTGCAAGACATCATCAAAACCGGAATGAAAGAACGTTTTGACCGTTTGCGAAAAATGGGTGTAAAAACCGTTATGGTTACAGGTGATAATCCATTAACAGCAAAATTCATTGCAGAAAAAGCAGGAGTAGACGATTTTATCGCGGAAGCAAAACCCGAAGATAAAATGAACTACATCAAAAACGAACAACAAAGCGGAAAACTGGTTGCAATGATGGGTGACGGAACCAATGATGCTCCAGCTTTGGCGCAAGCCGATGTTGGAGTAGCCATGAATAGTGGAACGCAAGCCGCAAAAGAAGCTGGAAATATGGTGGATTTAGATAATGATCCAACCAAATTAATTGAAATAGTAGAAATTGGAAAACAACTTTTAATGACAAGAGGAACGCTAACTACTTTCTCAATTGCAAATGATGTAGCCAAATATTTTGCTATCGTTCCTGCTCTTTTTATTGCTTCAATTCCAGCGTTGCAAGGATTGAATATTATGCAACTGCATAGTCCTGAAAGTGCCATTTTATCAGCGGTAATTTTTAATGCCATTATAATTCCAATACTAATTCCGTTAGCATTACGTGGTGTGGATTACAAACCAATTGGAGCAAGTGCCATTCTAAAAAGAAATCTTTTAATTTATGGATTAGGTGGAATTATTATCCCATTTATTGGTATCAAATTGATTGATTTAGTAGTAGCAATGTTCTTTTAAAATTTATAGAAAATGAAAAATACAATAGCAATAATTAAATTCACAGCATTAATAGTAATTTTGTTTGCAGTAATCTATCCTTTAGCCATGTTAGGAATAGCGCAATTAGCACCAAATAAAGGTAAAGGCGAAACCATTTCGGTAAACGGAAAAGTAGTTGGTTATCAAAAAATAGGTCAAAAATTTGATAAAGCAAACTATTTTTGGGGAAGACCATCAGCCGTAGATTACAATGCTGCTGGAAGTGGAGGAAGTAATAAAGGTGCAAGTAATGAAGATTATTTGGCTCAAGTTCAGAAACGAATTGATACTTTTCTATTAGTTCATCCTTATTTGAAAAAAGCGGACATTCCATCTGACATGGTTACAGCTTCAGGTAGTGGTTTGGATCCAAATATATCACCACAAGGTGCTTTAATTCAAGTAAAAAGAGTAGCTGAAGCAAGAAAGTTGCCTGAAGAAAAAGTAAAAGCTTTAGTAGAAAAAATGACTAACAAACCAACAGTTATGGGAACAGAAACAGTAAATGTTTTAGAATTGAACATAGCTTTAGATTAATTGAAATACTAATTAATAAGCAAAACTCGATTTGGTTTAAGCAAAACTCGATTAGTAATAAGCAAAACTCGATTTGATTTAGACAAAACTTGATTAGTAATAAGCAAAACTCGATTTGGTTTAAACAAAACTAAATTAGGTTTAAGCAAAACTTAATTAGGTTTAAGCAAAATTCAATTAGGTTTAAGCAAAACTCAATTAGGTTTAAATAAAACTCAATTAGGTATAATTAAAACTCAATTAGGTTTAAACAAAACTCAATTAGGTTTAAACAAAACTCGATTAGTAGTAAACAAAACTCAATTAGTAATTAGGAAAATAAAAACAATAAAAAAATGAAAAAAATAATAGCAATAGCATTAATATCTTTCGGATTTACAATAGTTAATGCTCAAGAAGTAGAAAAAGAAAAAAGTCCATTAACGTTTTCTGGATATATTGAAACGTATTACAGCTATGATTTTGGAAATCCAGACAACCATGAAAGACCCAGTTTTTTCTACAGTTATAACAGACATAACGAAGTAAACCTCAATTTAGGTTTTGCCAAAGTAAATTATGCAAAAGATAACGTGCGAGGAAATTTGGCTATAATGGCAGGAACTTATGCCCAATACAACTTGGCAGCCGAACAAGATTTATTGCGTAATGTTTTTGAAGCCAATGTAGGAGTTAAAATTTCTTCAAAACATAATTTATGGGTTGATGCCGGAATTATGCCTTCGCACATCGGTTTTGAAAGTGCCATTGGAAAAGATTGTATGAACTTAACCCGAAGTATTTTAGCCGATAACTCTCCTTATTATGAAGCAGGTGTAAAAGTCGGTTATACTTCTTCATCCGAAAAATGGTATTTAGCAGCCATGTATTTGAATGGTTGGCAACGTATTCAAAAAATAGAAGGCAATCAAACACCTGCTTTTGGAACGCAAATTACGTATAAACCTTCAGGAAAAGTTACTTTGAATTGGAGTACTTATGCAGGAAACGAACAACCAGATAACGATAGAAAATGGCGTTATTTCAATAATTTCTACGGACAATTTAAAGTTTCTGATAAAACCAATGTAACTGCCGGTTTTGATATTGGAGCGCAACAAACTGCAAACGGAAGTAGCGATTATGATGTTTGGTATTCGCCAGTTGTAATTGTGCAATACAAGCCAACTGCTAAAATTCAATTGGCAGGAAGAGGTGAATATTATCAAGACAAACACGGTGTAATTATTGCAACGGGAACTGAAAACGGATTTAAAACTTATGGATTTTCAGCCAACTTTGATTATCTAGTTTCAGATAATGTGATGTTTAGAGTTGAAGCTAGAAATTTATCAAGTAAAGATGATATCTTTTTGAAAGATGGAAACCCGACGGATAGCAATACTTTTTTGACAACTTCATTGGCTATTTCGTTTTAAACTACTATAAACTGCATATTGTATTATTGTATATTGATTTTCAGATTAGTATACAATAATACAGTATACAACAATACAAATTACAAATCCAAAAATCATGGATGCTGAAAAAGAAAAAAGTGTAAAGCATTTTTTAGATTTAATTCAAAAATCGAGAAAAGGAAAATTCAAAATCTACATTGGAATGAGTGCTGGCGTGGGCAAAACATTTCGTATGCTACAAGAAGCACATACACTTTTAAAAAAAGGCATCGATGTCAAAATCGGATATATAGAAACGCATAATCGAAAAGAAACCCACGAATTATTAGCTGGACTTCCAGTTATTCCGCGTAGAACTATTTTCTATAAAGGAAAAGAATTGGAAGAAATGGACGTGCAAGCCATCATTAATCTTCGTCCCGAAATTGTAATTGTAGATGAATTGGCACACACCAATATTGAAGGAAGCAAAAACGAAAAGCGTTGGCAAGATGTCTTGGAAATTTTAGAAGCAGGAATTAATGTAATTTCAGCGGTCAACATTCAGCACATTGAAAGTTTAAATCAAAATGTAAAACAAATTACCAATGTTGATGTACAAGAACGAGTTCCAGACAATGTATTAAGATTAGCTGAAGAAGTAGTAAATATTGACTTAACTTCAGATGAATTGATTTCCAGATTAAAAGAAGGAAAGATTTATACTGAAGACAAAATACAAGCAGCGTTAAACAATTTTTTTAAATCAGATCAAATTCTACAATTGCGCGAATTGGCTTTGAAAGAAGTTGCCAGTCAAGTAGTTCGAAAGGTAGAAAATGAAGTACCAAAAAATGTAGCGTTACGACACGAAAAGCTTTTAGCGTGTATCAGTAGTAACGATAAAACTGCCAAAATTATAATCAGAAAAACGGCTCGTTTAGCTAGTTATTATAACAGTGATTGGTATGTTTTGTATGTTGAAACTCCCAAAGAAAGTAGCGATAAAATTGCTTTAGACAAACAACGTCATTTGATAAATAATTTCAAGTTAGCCACCGAACTTGGTGCAGAAATTATCAAAGTTGAAAACGCAAAAATAACCGATGCCATTTTAGACGTTGTCGAACAAAAAAAAATAACAACCGTTTGTATTGGAAAACCTCACTTAAATTTATTTAAAGTAATTTTGTCTACCAGTATATTCAATAAATTATTGAATAGTTTATCATCTTCTAATATTGACCTAGTAATTCTTTCCTGATGAGAATAAAAACCAAATTAAATTTAGGCGTTGGATTATTATTTGTTTTAATAATTGTCCTTTCATTAGTGAGTGCCTTTTACATTTATTCGATAAAAAAAGATACTCAAAATATTCTTAAAGCCAATTATGAAACTTTAGAATATTCTCGAAATATGCTTTCTTCATTAGATGAAATTGAAGTTAATGAAACGAAAGCGATTGTGTTATTTGAAACCAATTTAAAAAAACAAATAGCAAATATTTCAGAAGTTGGAGAAGATAAAGTTACTTATGATTTACAAAGGAAATTTCAAATTTTAGAGCAAGATAGAAACAATGCTACTTTAAAATCTCAAATTAGAAATGACATCTTTGAGATTATGAAACTCAACATGAATGCCATAAAAGTGAAAGGTGATATTGCAAAGAAAACGGCAGAAACGGCTAATTTATGGATTGCAATTGTTGGTTCATTATGTTTTTTAATTGCATTTAATTTGTTGGTTAATTTACCCAATAATATTGCCAACCCAATCAAAGAATTAACCGCTAGTATCAAAGAAATTGCCAATAGAAATTATTCCGAACGTGTTCATTTTCATAATCATAACGAATATGGAGATTTGGCAAAATCGTTTAATACAATGGCTGAAAAATTAGAAGAATACTCCAATAGTAATTTGCATAAACTGACATTTGAAAAGAAACGATTGGAAACGCTAATCAATAATATGCACGATCCAATAATTGGTCTGGATAGTGAAGGAGTTATTTTATTTATAAACAATGAAGCTCTTAAAATTATTGGTTTAAAAAAAGAAGATGTTATTGGAAAATCGGCTCTTAAATTAGCATTAGAAAATGATTTGATTAGAACATTATTAAATAATAAAAATAGTTCTCAAAAAGCAGCACCACTAAAAATATTCGCCGATGGTAAAGAAAGTTATTTTGAAAAAGAAATGGTCAATATCACAATTACACCAACAGGAGAAGATAAAACTATCGATATTGGCGACGTAATTATTTTGCGTAATATCACTATTTTTAAAGAGTTGGATTTTGCAAAAACAAACTTTATTGCAACTGTTTCACACGAATTAAAAACTCCAATTTCTTCAATAAAATTAAGTTTACAATTACTAGAAAAATCGGAAACAGGAACTATCAACGATGAACAAAAACAGCTAATCGAAAGTATAAAAGAGGATAGTCAACGGTTATTAAAAATCACAGGAGAATTGCTTGATATTTCACAATTAGAAACAGGAAACATTCATCTAAACATCGAAAAAAGTAATCCGTATGATATTGTCAATTATGCAATTGAAGCAGTAAAAGTCCAAGCTGAACAAAAGCAAATAGAGTTAATTATTGATACAGAAAAAGAGTTACCAGAAGTAAAAGCAGATAGCGAAAAAACAGGTTGGGTTTTAATTAATTTTTTAACAAATGCCATCACATATTCCTCAAATCAAAGTAAAATTATCGTCAAATTAAAGAAAGTAAACAATCAAGTTATATTTCAAGTTATCGATAATGGAAAAGGAATTGACAAACGATATCAATCCAAAGTTTTTGATAAATATTTTCAAATTCCAGGAAGTAATAAATCGGGAACTGGTCTTGGTCTAGCCATCAGTAAAGAGTTTATTGAAGCACAGAACGGCACCATTTCCGTCGAAAGTGAATTAGGTTTAGGAAGTACTTTTAGTATTGGATTGAATTGGGTTTAATATTTAAAATATATTTATCCAGTCTTGTAATGCATTAAGTATTAATTCTAATTTAGCATCACAATCAATTCTGAAAAATGAGTACAAATACTAAAGTCATAAAACGTTATTTCTGTTCTCTTTTTGATTTAAAAGGAGGTCAAGAAGATGAAACCATTACGGATAAAGAAGTACGCGAAGGTGTTATTTTTAAAGGTAAAAATCTTTGGCTTCTAGCGTTTGCAATATTTATTTCCTGCATTGGTTTAAATATTAATTCAAAAGCAGCTGTTATTGGTGCAATGATAATCTCGCCATTAATGGGACCAATTTTTGGAATAGGTTTTTCACTTGGCGTTTCCGATTTAGATTTGTTGAAAGTTAGTATTCAAAACGCAGTTAGAATTGTTTTGACAAGTCTTCTGGTAGCAACAATATATTACTTAATTACGCCTTATGCTATTCCAACCGATGAATTATTATCATTTTCGCATCCAACTATTTTTGATGTTTTATTAGCATTTCTTGGCGGAATGGCTGGTTTTATAGCAATTTCTCGTCATAACGGAACGCAGGTTTTAATTGGTGTTGCTGTTGCTACTTCATGTATTCCGCCATTGTGTACAGCAAGTTTTGGATTGGCAACGTTGCAATGGGAATACTTTGTTGGCGGACTTTATACTTATTTTATAAACGCACTTTTTATTTGCGTTGGAAGTTACATCATTGTCAAGTATTTGAAGTTTAAACCACATTCTTCTGATAATGTAAAAAATGTAAACAGTTGGTTTGGAGTATTGATATTTCTCGCCATAGTTCCAGCGGTATATTTAGCTTATAATTTTGCTGTCGCAAATATTTTTACTGCAAAAGCCAATCAATTTGTTACCAATGAAATAGATGCTAAATACCATGTTGTTCAAACAAAAATTGATGATAAATCCAAACTAATTGAGGTTGACGTAATGGTTGAACAATATGATGAATTGCTTCAAAACGTAGTTGAAAAAAAACTTGAGAACTACGGAATACAAAATGCAAAGCTTAAAATTTATCAATCCATCGAAGCAAGAAAAACCAATCGTCAAGAATTTGAAAAACTAAGCACTGAAATCGAAGTTTTGAAAAAAGAAATTAAACAGTTGAAAGTGAGTAAGTAAAATTATCCACAAGAACTATCACTACTTTTTATTAAAATACATATAATTATACAAGTAATAAAAATAATTGTATAATATGTTTCGCTGACTTCAAAACTAACTTTGTAATTAACAAAATAATAAAAAATGTTATGAACAGAGAAAGCATAAAAAGTAGAACAATGTTGTTTGTCTTAATGGTTGGTATTTTTAGTTTAATTACTATTTCTTGTAGTGATGATGACAACGATGGCGAAACATTAGCTCCAATAACCGGTAAATGGAACATCAGTAAAGTAGGAACCATCGTAAATGGTAGTGAAGTTTTAATTGATGCACCCCAAAATCAGGAAGGATGTGATAAAGATTTTATCCAATTGAAAACAGACAATACTTTGGAAGAAGGCGATTATGATTCTGCCATTGATCCATGTGCATTGTTTACAAATCAAGGTATTTATTCCAGATCACACAACAATCTGACTAGAGTTGTTGATGGAGTGACGAAAACACAAGATATTGTTAATCTAACTCTTAGTGAATTAAAGTTGAAAGATGCTAATGGAATTATTGAAGTTTATATCAAATAATGAATAAGCTATTACATCAATAATTCTTTGTAATTAACAATTAAATTAGGAACGGAAGCCACTTAAAAAATGGTTTCCGTTTTCTTTTGTGATTAACAATCCGCCATATTCACAGCTACAGCCAATCCACCTTCAGAAGTTTCTTTGTATTTAGAATTCATATCTTTTGCTGTTTGCCACATGGTGTCAATTACTTTATCCAATGGTACTTTTGCATTTTTAGCATCAGTTTCCATAGCGAGTTCGGCTGCATTTATAGCTTTGATTGCACCCATAGTATTACGTTCGATACACGGAATTTGAACTAATCCGCCAATTGGATCACAAGTTAATCCCAAATGATGTTCCATCGCTATTTCGGCAGCCATGAGAACTTGGTCTGGTGTTCCGCCCATTACTTCGCACAAAGCTGCAGCAGCCATAGCTGATGAAACGCCAATCTCGGCTTGACATCCACCCATTGCAGCAGATATGGTTGAACCTTTTTTGAAAATACTTCCAATTTCTCCAGCAACCATCAAGAATTGTTTGATTTCTTTTTCGCCTGCATTGTGGTTTTCAATAACTAAATAATACATCAAAACGGCGGGAATAACACCAGCACTTCCGTTGGTTGGAGCAGTAACTACTCTTCCAAGTGCGGCATTGACTTCATTTACAGCAAGTGCAAAACAGGAAACCCACTTTAATATTTGACGAAACTTTACTTCCGTTTTTCTGATTTGTTCTAACCATTCTTGTGGATTGGAATAATTGGCTAATCCAATCAAACCTTGATGCATATCGAAAGCGCGTCGTCTAACATTTAATCCACCGGGAAGTATGCCTTCGCTGTGGCAACCAATATGCATACATTCCAGCATCGTGTTCCAGATGCGCATTAGTTCGGTGTGAATTACTTCTTCACTGCGCATGGACTTTTCGTTTTCATAAACGATTTCTGAAATGGATTTATTTAAATCAATGGTATAGTTTAATAACTCTTCTGCATTTTGGATAGGATAAGGAAACGCACATTTAATTTCGTGTTTTTTCTGGGCATTTACGCGTTCTTCTTTGACTACAAATCCGCCACCGATGGAGTAGAAGGTAGCTTCATATTCGCTATCGTCATTGAGGAAAGCTGTAAATTTTAATCCATTGGCATGAAACGGTAGGAAGTTTTTATTGAATGTTATGTCTTGAAGAAAATAAAACGGAATAGTCACTTCGTTGGCTAAAATGATTTCGTTTTTGTCTTCTATTGTTTTAATGATACCGGCAATGTTTTGTATGGGAATATATTCAGGATCTTGACCAGATAAACCTAACATTACCGCCAAATCCGTAGCATGACCTTTACCTGTTAAAGATAATGAACCATATAAATCTACTTTTACACGGGTAGTGGCTTGGAGTTTGTTTTGGGTTTTTAGCTCTTCAAGAAATCGTTCAGCAGCACGCCAAGGTCCAAGTGTGTGCGAACTTGATGGCCCAACGCCAATTTTAAGCATATCAAAGACTGAAATACATTCTTCCATTTACGATATCGATTTAGTCTAGCAAATATAACCAAATTAATCAATCGCAAAATAACATTTATATCTGGACTAATTTTCATTAAAAAACTCCAAGTGTAGGCTTGGAGTTTTTCGTCTTAAACTAACATAAAAAATATTAATCATCTAAATCGCAAGATTCTTTAATCTTATTTTTTATAGTGTTTGCTAATGATTGATTTCCATCATTATCATTTGGACTAATCTCAATTAAACCATCGCCATTACCGTCAGTAGCATTGCTAATATCTACTTGACTTAATACTTGATTTAAGTTAAAATTAAATACCAATTCATAGGAACCGTTATTAACAACTAAATTTTGATTTGTATCTTCATAATCAATTTCAAAATCTTCTTCTACATTGTGCCAAAATACAAATGGAATTCCACCAATAGTACCTTTAATTTCTATTGATTTATTAAACATTTCTGAGCTGCTATTGTTGTTTTTGTCAAGTTTAAATTCAACCTCTTCATAAATCCCATTTGGAATAGTAACCGTAGTAACTACTGAACTTTGATTTAATAAGTCTAATTCAAACGGACCACTTAACTCAAACTCATCATCATCTCCATAAAATCCGTCATCGTCATAGCTGTTGTCATCATCATCATAACCATCATTATCATCGTCGTCGTCATCATTATCGTTGTCATCATAATAATCTTCAGCAAATTCAAATTCAATTTCTCTAATGTTGATTTTGAACGAAGTTAAAACTACATCTTCATTTATCGCTGCACCGTTTGCAGAACGATTGGCTGTTGGCGTATATACAGCGCTTGCTTTGATACGTAGTTGATTGTTACCGTTGTTGCTGGTACTGTCATCACTAGAACAAGACGCCATAGTCAATACTAAAAATAAAATACCCAAAAGTGCTTTTACATTTTTCATAGTTATAAATTTTGTGTTATATTAGTAAAACAAGTTACTTTCAATTTACCCTACTTAAATTTTGAAAAAAATAACAAAATCTTTTTTAGTGATTTCAACACTATGAAATACTACTATTTATAGCTTTAAAATTAGTGCAGACTGTTTTTATTAAATTTAATTTTTAAGATGAAATAGTTAAATGCAAGCCAGTGAAAGCAAATAACTCACTATTACCAGCGAGTTTGTTACTAGTAATTTACAACAAACATAATTAATACATTTCATCCCAATAATTCTACAATTCGGTAAACAAATATTTTAAAGTGTTTGTACTTGATGCAATTTTGTCCCATCAAAATACAACCTCTATGAAAACTTTTTACAATCTAGTTTTATTTTTTATCAGCGTAACGGCTTTAGCACAAAACGAAATTTCGGGAACAGTTCTTGACGAAAAAAGCAAGCCAATCACTGGTGCAAACATCTATATTGATGGTTCGTATGACGGCGCATCGTCTGACGAAAATGGAAAATTCTCTTTCACAACAACGACTACTGGCAACCAAACGTTGGTAATTAGTTTTATCACTTATGAAAATATATCAGTTTCAATTGATGTTACAAACGCTAAAAATAAAACGTATAAAATGCGCGAAAGTGTTAACACTTTAGATGCAGTTATCGTTACCGCAGGAACGTTTGACGCAGGCGAAAAAGCACGTGTTTCAGTTTTGAAACCATTAGACATCGTGACGACTGCTGGTGCAATGGGTGATATTGTTTCGGCATTGCAAACGCTACCAGGAACAAATACTGTTGGTGAAGATGGACGACTTTTTGTTCGTGGTGGCGAAGCTGATGAAACCCAAACCTTTGTTGATGGAATTCGCGTAGCACAACCTTATGGAGCAACAACAGCTAATGTGCCAACTCGTGGTCGATTTTCTCCATTTCTTTTTAGTGGAATGTCGTTTTCAACTGGTGGTTATTCTGCAGAATATGGCGAGGCATTATCAAGCGTTTTGTTATTGAATACGCAAGACGAAATGGTTGAAGAAAAAACAGATATTTCACTAATGACAGTTGGTTTAGGATTAGCTAACACTCAAAAATGGGGAAAGAATTCTATCTCTTTCAATACAGCTTACATCAATTTAG
This sequence comes from Flavobacterium macrobrachii, assembly GCF_014486675.1. GTDB lineage: Bacteria > Bacteroidota > Bacteroidia > Flavobacteriales > Flavobacteriaceae > Flavobacterium > Flavobacterium macrobrachii. The sequence goes on along the minus strand of NZ_JACTAC010000010.1, from coordinate 28,442 downwards.
AACCGTATCAAAAGTTAATTCCACAAAACGCTGATTGGAACAAACCGTATCAATCACTTTCGGGTGAAGCGGTTTATAGATACAATTTTGAGAATGGTTTATTCAAATTATATGCTGCTTTTGATGCGGCTCAGTTTGACATTAACCAAGAAAGCATCAACTCAGCAAACAAAACTAGAATAGATTTGAATAATAACAATTTCTACTTGAATGCTTCATATAAAGCCAATTGGAGTAATCAATGGCAGTTTTTTACTGGATTAAGTTATGGTTTTGGTCAAAACAAAATTGGAATTAATGTTGACGATGCACAGAACGATGAACATTCCTCTCACATGAAATTACGATTGAAAAAATCATTTTCTGATAGAGTGAAGTTGACGTTTGGTGCAGATTATTTCATCACAAAATTTGACGAAAGTTTTAAAGAAAATTTAGGTGATACGTTTGCTATTGGTTACAATGCAAATATCGTGGCAGCTTATGCGGAAACCGATATTTTCTTTTCAAAAAACTTTGCAATGAAACTTGGTGCTCGACTTTCTAATAACGATTTGCTAAATGAAACAGTACTTTCTCCTCGTGTCTCAATGGCGTATAAAGTTTCTAAAAACGGTCAGTTCTCTTTGGCATATGGAAGTTTTACACAAGCTCCACGACAAGAATATTTGAAATATGCCGATTATTTAAGCAGCGAAAAAGCATCGCATTATATTTTGAACTATCAGTATAACAAAGACAGAAGAACGTTTAGAGCAGAAGCCTATTTCAAAGACTATGCTGATTTAGTGAAGTTTGACACGGATAGTCCACAATTTAATAGCAACTATTTCAATACTGGCGAAGGATATGCAAAAGGGTTGGACATTTTTTGGAGAGACAATAAATCAATCAAGAATTTAGAATATTGGGTTTCGTATTCGTATATCGATACGCAGCGAGATTATAGAAACTTTCCAACGGAAGTAACACCCAACTTCGTAGCAAAACATAGTTTAAGTGTAGTATCAAAATGGTGGATAAACAAATTAAAATCTCAGTTGAGTATTACCAATAGTTTTTCAACTGGACGACCATTTAATAATCCAAACGAGGCAAATTTTATGGCAGGAAGAACAAAAGGATACAACAATCTTAGTTTAGGTTGGTCGTATTTATTAACACAGCAAAAGATATTGTATTTCTCAGCGACAAATGTTTTGGCTACACAAAATGTGTTTGGCTACGAATATTCGAATACAGTTAATGCCAACGGAACATTCGACAGAAGAGAAATTCGTCCAACAGCCGATCAGTTTTTCTTCGTAGGTTTCTTTTGGACTATTAGCGATAATATGAAGGATAATCAGTTGAATAATTTGTAATAAAAAGTAAAAATTAAAAAGTAAAAATTAAAAAGTCAAGAGTAGTATAGCTTATCACTATTTGCTAAAAGAAACAATTCATCCATCAAAAACGACAGTTCAGTAATAATAAATTTTATAGCCAATAGAACCGCTATACTTTTGGACTATAATTAAACAACAAGTTTCAATTAATCAATTAAAAAAATCAACAATTTAAAACCTTAGAAATTATGAAAACATTTATTATCATCACTACTTTTTTGGTTAGTACAATGCTAACAGCACAAACACAATATGAAACAGGAATGCAAAAAGCATTATCACTTTGGGGTGAAGGAAAAGCAACAGAAGCAACCGCTTTATTTGAAAGAATTGCTTCCGCAGAAAAATCAAATTGGTTGCCAAACTACTACATCGGAATGGTAAATACTACTGAAGCTTTCAATCCAAAAAACAAAGACAAAGTAGCTTCGTTAATTGAAAAAGCGCAAGATGCCATCGACCAAGCAAGTGTCATTTCTCCAAATAATGCTGAGATTATGGTGTTACAAGCAATGCTTTACACAGCTATTTTAGTACAAGATCCAATGACTAATGGTATGAAATATTCAGGATTAGCGATGGAACAATATTATAAAGCTCAAGCAATTGCGCCAAACAATCCAAGAGTAATGTTCTGCAAAGCAGAGTTTGAAATTGGTGGTGCAAAATGGTCTGGAGCTGATACAAAACCAATGTGTGCGCAAATTGCAAAATCAATTGAATTATTTGCTACTTTTAAAACGGATACACCTTTTGCACCAAATTGGGGTTTAGATAGAGCGCAAGAAGCGTTGAAAGGTTGTAAATAAAGAGAAAGTTCAGTAAACTTTAAAAAATTAGAAATGATTCAAAAATTAATCAGAGAGTTATTCAAATCCGTAATTATAGCCATTGTAATATTTATGGTATTGCTTGGAATTCGATATGTAGTTGGAGGAAAAATAACATTTGACCAAAATATGTTGTCAAACTTTGGTTATACGATGTTATACGGAGTTGTACTTTATCTTGTGAATGCTTTTTTATTTATGTATTTGGATAAAGTCTTCAAAGCCGATAGATTTTCACCAAGGAGAGTTTTAATTGGTTTTTTATCTTCCTTTTTATCATCTTTATTAGTCATCTTTTTGCTTCGTGTTTTCGAAGATGTAATCATAGAAGGAACCACTTTTACCGAATTCTTTTTGAGAGAAAGATTGGCTAACTATTTGACAGCTATCATTATTACATTTGTAGTTACACTAGCTTTTCATACCTTTTATTTTTATAAAGCTTACAATGAAAGCAAGGTTAAAGAACAAAAAGTTATTGCTGGAACTGCTTCAGCAAAGTTTGAAAGTTTAAAAAACCAAATTGATCCGCATTTCTTGTTCAATAGCTTGAATGTATTGAGTTCTTTGATTGAAGAAAATCCAGATAATGCACAACGATTTACGACTTCATTGTCCAAAATTTACCGCTACGTTTTGGAACAAAAAGACAAAGAATTAGTTCCAGTAGAAGAAGAATTGCAATTTGCAAAAACGTATATGAATTTGCTGAAAATGCGTTTTGAAAACAGTATCAGCTATGAATTACCAACCGATTTTGATAATTTAGAAGCTAAAGTCGTTCCGTTATCATTGCAACTTTTATTAGAAAATACCATAAAACATAATGTAGTAAGCGAGCAAAAGCCGTTGCACATTAAAATTTATATCGAAAACAATTATTTAATCATCGAGAATAATTTACAAAAGAAAGAAGTGCTTCAAGATAGAAAAGGCGTTGGACTGCAGAACATCGTTAATCGCTATGCACTGATTTCAGAACGAAAAGTTTTGGTGGAAGAAACATCAGAAGTTTTTAAAGTAAAAATTCCAATTTTAACCAAACAAATTGTCATCATGGAAACACAAAATATTTATAACGAAAATATGGCTTATGCCAAAGCTAAAGATAGAGTAAACCAATTAAAAGGATTTTATGGCAACTTAACTTCTTACTGCTTTGTTATCCCGATTTTAATTTTTATAAATCTAAGTACTTCAAATTTTCAGTGGTTTTGGTTCCCAATGTTGGGTTGGGGAATGGGTTTAACGTTTCACGCACTTGAAGTTTTCGGTTATGGAAAAACGTGGGAAGAAAAGAAAATTAGAGAAATTCTTGAGAAAGAAAACAATCAAAATAGCAAATGGAATTAGCCATGGAAAATCAAGACAGTAAGAGTATTTTAGAACAACTCGCTCGAGATAGAGTAAACAAATTAAAGAAGTTTTACACTCATTTGTTTATTTACGTTATTGGAATAGTGTTTTACATACTGAAAACATATTTTAATGTACCATTTAACTTTTTACCACTAAAATATATAAATGAATTTGTAATGTGGGTTTGGACTTTTTTCTTGGTAGTTCAAGGAATACAAGTGTTTTTTGCTGAAAAAGTTTTTGGTTCAAAATGGGAACAAAAGCAAATTGATAAAATACTGGATAAAGACAAAACATCCAATAATAAATGGGAATAATTATGGAAACGAATAATAACGAATACGAAAGATACCAAAAGGCTAAAAAGCAAGTGGAAGAAATCAAAGGGTTTTATGTTCATCTTTCTTCCTATATCGCAGTGATGATAGTGTTGATTTTTATCAATTTAAAATACACACCACACTATTTATGGTTTTTTTGGTCACTATTAGGTTGGGGAATTGGACTATTTATTCACGCTGCTTTGGTTTTCAAATTCTTTACCTTCATAGGAAAAGATTGGGAAGAAAAAAAGATTAGAGAATTTATGGAAGAAGAAAAATCAAAAAACAAATACAATTAATCATGGAAAATCAAGACGAAATTAGATATCAAGAAGCCGCAAAACGCGTAAAGAAAATCAAAGGATTTTATTCTCATTTAGGTGTTTATCTTGTTGTAAACATTATGATTTTTATAGTAAATGCACAAAGTGTTAACGAAGGCGAAAGTTATTTTCAATGGAAAACGTTGTCAACTCCTTTCTTTTGGGGAATTGGATTAGTGGCTCACGGACTTTCGGTTTTTCTACCATCGATGATTTTAGGTGAAAACTGGGAAGAAAAGAAAATCAAAGAATTATTGGAGAAAGAAAAGAACAATAAATGGGAGTAATTTTAAAACTCAATCACCAATAGATAATAAACGCCAATGGAAACTATTTTTACAATTTTACTAATTATTCACATTATCGCTGGAAGCATCGGATTGCTAACAGGAACGATAAATATCATCAAAAAGAAAGGCGATAAAACGCATAAAAGCGTTGGTAAGTTTTTCTTTTACAGTATGTTGATAAATGGTTTCGCAGGTTTCATAATGTCATTAATTCATAGAAATGATTTTCTGCTGATTGTTGCTGTTTTTTCTATTTATATGGTCGCAACAGGACAACGGTTTCTTTCTTTAAAACAGTTGAATAAAGAACAAAAACCAAAAGCTATTGATTGGATTTTGACTTATACCATGTTAGTTTTTGCATTCCTTTTCATTACTTACGGAAGTTATTTATTGATAAACAAAGTCTATTTTGGAATAGTACTTCTTGTTTTTGGAGTAGTTTGTTGTTTGATGGCAATAAAAGACATCAAAGTCTATAAAGGTAATATCAAAGAAAAAAACTATTGGTTGTTATTGCACATTCAAAGAATGGTTGGTTCCTATATTGCTGCATTGACGGCTTTTATCGTGGTGAATAATCATTTTTTGCCAGGTATTGTTGGTTGGTTGCTGCCAACAGTAATTTTCACACCATTAATTGTGAAATGGACGAAGCAATATAGAGTGCAAATTTAAAGTTCCATTTTACGCAGAATAAAGTTTAGAAGTCAAATCATCAAATCCACAAATAATCAAATATGAATATCATTATTATTGAAGACGAAAAACCAGCCGCACGATTATTGCAAAGAAAGGTTGAAAAATTAGGATTGCAAGTCAACACCATGTTGCATTCGGTTGAAGAAGCTATCAACTGGTTCAACAGTAACCAACATCCTGATTTGATTTTTCTGGATATTCAACTTTCCGATGGATTGTCGTTTGAAATATTTGAGCAAATCGAAATCAAAAGTGCCGTGATTTTTACCACTGCTTATGATGAATATGCGTTGCGTGCTTTTAAATTAAACAGTATTGATTATTTGTTGAAACCTATTGACGAAGACGATTTAGAAATTGCAGTTAATAAATTCAAAGCTAGAAACGTTGCAGCTCCAAGTTTGTCTTTAGACTTCGAAATGATTAAAAAAATGTTGGTTAACCCAATGGATCGCGAATATAAAAAACGCTTCACGATAAAAATGGGACAACAACTGAAAATGATTGCCATTGAAGAAGTAGAATGTTTCTACAGCGAAAACAAAGGAACATATCTGCATACATTGGATAATCGTGATTATTTGTTAGACAACACTTTAGAACAACTCGAAACCGAACTTGATCCAAAACTATTTTATCGAGTTTCAAGAAAATTCATCATCCCGATGAAAGCGATTAAGGAAATTCAGTTGCACAGTAATTCACGACTAAAAGTGATTTTACCAACCTACAAAGACGATGAGGTAATTGTAGCTCGTGAACGCGTTAATGATTTTAAGGAATGGTTGGGGTAATTTAATCCTGAATTCTATTTCTCAAATCCATCTGAGAATGTAAAAACCTTGTGATTTCTATCGTTTGGTTATCTATTTTTCGATAAAAAATGATATGTCTTCCAGATTTGTATCCAAAAATTTCTTTTGAAATTTCAGAATAATTTTTACCGAGATTTTGATTTCTTGCTAACTCTTTAAAATCGCTTAGAAGTTGAAAATAATATTTATCAGCCTGGCTTTCCGACCATTCTTGAAAGGTGTAATTCCAAATTTCAGATAAGTCATCAACAGCTTTATTGGTTAATAAAAAATTAGCCATTTTTTTTCTTTGCTTTTAGAAGTTCTAGATGATTTTTTGCATCAAAATTTTCAGCAATTCCACTTTCAATTCCTTGATGAATAGCATTTTTTAAGGCTAAAATTTTATTTTCTTCTTCTTCTAATAAGCGCAAACCAGCACGAATAACCTCGCTCGTATTTTTAAAACGACCTTGATTCACTTTTTTATCTACAAAATCTTCAAAATAATCTCCCAAAGAAACAGATGTATTTCGTCCCATAATTTTTAATTTTAATCAAAGTTACCAAAAATTGGTAATTTTTACAAAAAAAATAAAATTTACTTTTGCTCGCGAACGTGTGAATGATTTTAAGGAATGGTTGGGGTAAGATAAACTTTTCATTCGGTTTTTATAAACTCAACTCTTCTATTTTTTTCACGTCCTTCAGCGGTATCATTTGAAGCTATTGGCTGTGTACTTCCAAAGCCTTTATAAGAAAATCGACTCGTAGCTATACCTTTTGAAACAAGGTAGTTCAGAACTACCTTGGCACGTTCTTCAGAAAGTGATTGATTTTTAGCCTCTGTACCTTTGTTATCGGTATGACCTCTTATTTCTATTTTTATAGACAAATTAATTTCAAGTTGTTGGGCTAATTTATTTAAAGGCTCAAAAGATTGCTCCAATAAAATCGATTTGTTGGTTTGAAATAATACGTTTTCCAGAATGATAATTTCTTCATATTTATTAGCTCCTGGTAATCCATAAACACTTCCTAAGTCAAAACCTGGAGAGGAACCTTTATTGTCTTTACCAATTATTTTAATGTATTTAACTTGTTTTTTATAATTGATTTTTGCCAAATCAAATTCATTAACACTACCATCTCCAGCAACACCTAAAAAAGTATATTCTAAATTATCAGAACTTACAAATACATCAGCATATTCACCTGCACCACCAACTTCTTCAATAAAAATATCATTCTGTTGTGGTGCATCAATTATGTAATTATCAGTAAATCCAACAATTATATAGCTGTCTTGAGGTAAACTAATGAAGCAGTCATTTTTAAAGAAAAGAGAGTCTAAAGATACTGCGATTCTCTTTGACGGAACTTTTGAACCTCCATAAAACTTATCACGAGTTTTGGAAGTACTATTATAAGAGTCAATGATTGTATCAGGATATTGACTTTGGTTTTGAGAAAATAGAATAAAAGGTAGTAATAAGAAAAAAAGATGAAATGATTTAATCATGTTCAATTGAAAATTAAAATGTTTTTATACTAAACGTATAGACTTAATAATTATTGTTCAACTTTCTTCAGAATTGTTAAATAGGAGTTATAAAACTTTAATTTTAGTATTTAGCTCATGAAAAAAATCTTTTTTTAAGTAAAAGAAAGAAAAATATAATAAAAATTAACTTTCCAAACCAATAAAGACGATGAGGTAATTGTTGCTCGCGAACGTGTGAATGATTGTAAGGAATGGTTTGGGTATTTAAAAAAGTGGCTCAAGTTTACCTTTTCGTTTCACGATATTTTTATAATCCCATTGTATATTGAATGATTTTTCAACCCAGCGTTTTACATCGTCAGTATTTACTTGGTTTAAAGACGTGTAAGTTATGGAAGCATCTTTAAATTTTCCTGAGCCAATTTTTAGTTGTTCTTCATCAAAACTTGCGCCACTCCAAAACATCAATCGCAAACCGTTTTTCAGTTTGTCAAAACCAACAATTGGGTTTCCGTCTATAAACCAAACTGGATGTCGATGCCAAATTTTATTTTCGGTTGAAACCAAATTTGCTTCAATCGTTTCAAATAATCGATGTGCAATTTCCTGATAATTTTCATCCAAAAGCGAAATGTAATTGGTGATTTCTTCTCTCATAATTGTAGAATTGAATTACTAAAGTAAGGATTGTTTTTTAAAGAGTATTAATTCAATAGTACTTTTGTCACCCAGAGCGTATTCGAAGGGCAAAACAATAATAAAATTTTGTTAACACAAAACTGCTTCTTATCATAACTCACTAACTTCGTGGATTATGATAAAAAAAGCTGTTCATCATTTATTCGTTTTACTTTTCGTTACTTTTTCGGTTCAAGCGCAAGAAAAAGTTACGGTTTATGATACCTATGACGATTTTGCCACAAACATTTTGATAGAAGATGAAAACATTTATGTTATCAATTTTTGGGCAACTTGGTGTGCGCCGTGTATCAAAGAATTACCCTATTTTGAAAAATTAAATGCCGAGAATAAGAATGTAAAAGTCATTTTGGTCAGTTTAGACAGCAAGAAAGATTTAGACAAAAAACTCATTCCATTTATCGATAAAAGAAAATTGAAATCCAAAGTTTTGCTCTTAGCAGACAAAGATTATAATTCGTGGCTTTCGAAAGTAGATGCTGATTGGTCTGGTGCTATTCCGGCTACGTTACTTCTCAATAGGAAGAAAAAACAATTTGCCGAACGCGATTTTGAAAATTTTGATGAACTTAATCAATACGTAAACTCATTTATCAATCTAAAATAATAATTATGAAAGTAGTAACATTACTAATGATGTTTTTTTCTTCCTTTTTAGTTGGAGAAAAAACAGTATCAACTGGTTATCAACCAGGCGATAAAGCAACAGATTTTAAACTTAAATCGGTTGATGGAAAGCAATACAGCATGGCAAATTATAAAGATGCTAAAGGTTTTATTGTTGTTTTTACATGCAATACGTGCCCGTTTGCTGTAAAATATGAAGATAGAATTAACACTTTGGCAAAGAAGTATAAAGAGAAAGGTTATTATCTTTTGGCAATCAATCCAAATGATCCAGCGGCACAACCTGACGATACTTTTGAATTGATGCAAAAGAAAGCCAAAGAAAAAGGATTTTCGTTTCCTTACTTAGTTGATGAAGGGCAAAAAATCTATCCACAATATGGCGCAACCAAAACACCTCATGTATTTCTTCTGGATAAAAATCTTATCGTAAAATATATTGGTGCGATAGATGATAACACCGATGATGCTTCGGCAGTAAAAGAAAAATATTTAGAAAATGCCATTGCGGCTTTAGAAAAAGGAACTGAACCTTCTCCAGTGGTTACAAAAGCCATTGGATGTTCGATAAAAGTGAAGAAAAAAGCATAACAAATACAAAAAAAGACTTCAATTTGAAGTCTTTTTTTAGTTTATAAATCGTTTTCTAATCAATATTAATACAAAGATTAGAATGGAGAAAACAATAAAAAAGGGAACGATAAATTCAATCCAACCTAAAGGTAGCATTACCGCTATAATCAATAATTGAAATCCTAAACCATAAATTGAAAGTAGTGTCATAAACCAGTTTGGAAATGTCTTGACTTTGTAGGCATCATTGTCTAAAGCGTGTATCATTTTATCAAAACTACCATAAACTACAGTATAAATTTTAAATAAAACATCAACGGATTTTTGAGTTTCGCCTGGCAAAGCTTTGGGCGTTTTGTATTCAAACACTTTACTCGTTGTATCGCCACCAACAGATTTGTTTCTCAAGATAACATAATAGTAATTGTATAATGTTCCTTGGAGCTGAATACAAATAAAAGCCAATAAACTAAACCAAATAGTAGTTTTTGAAACATAACAAATGGTCATTAAAAACAGAAAATTTAAAATAATATCAAAAACACTATCCAAATATCTTCCCGAATAGGATGGCGTATTTTTCATTCTTGCCAGTTCACCGTCAGCTGCATCAATGCCCGATTTTAGCACGATAAAAAAAGCGGCTAGCCAATATTGATTATTTATGATAAAATAAATAGCTAATATTCCAGAAATTCCGAAAAGGAGCGTAACATGAATAGGAGTAAAGCGAGTTTCTTTTAATTGATTAGCAAAAAATCTCCCGAAAGATCTTCCATAATCTGATAAATCTAAAAATTTATCTTCTTTGGCAAGTTTTGACATTTAAATGGTTAACAAGTAACTGCGACAATATAGTCATGAAAATCGTATTATTTTGATAATCGATGTAATGTGTATGTCATTGCTGACAACAGAAAGAAAGCCATGATTTGATGGGTTAATCCCAGCCAAAGCGGAACAGCGTATAAAAGCGTAAAAACACCCAGCCCAAATTGTAAAAAAACCAAAATAACCAAAGCATTTAATCCATTTTTTTGTTGGGTTGAAAGCGAATATTTTTTGCTTTTGAAATATAAAAATAAAATTAAACCAACAACCACATAAGCCATTGTTCGGTGAACAAATTGAACACCACTTTTTCCTTCGGTGAAGCGAAGCAACCAACTGTCATATTCCAATTTTATACTTTCATGAAAAAATTGACCATCACTCATTAATGGCCAATGATTATGAATTAATCCAGCATTTAAACCAGCTACAAATCCGCCATATATAATTTGAATAATTAGAAAAACTAAAGTAATTCTGGCTAGTTTTTTTAGCGAAATAATCACTTCATTTCGTTCAGGATAAATTAAATCCAATGCAACCCAAAGCGTATAAGCAAAGGTTATAAATGCAAAAGTCAAATGTAAAGCCAATCGAAAATGACTTACATCTGGATTGTCAATCAAACCACTTTTTACCATAAACCAACCCAAAAATCCTTGAAATCCGCCCATAAAAAGGAGAACAAAACATTTTTTAAGTGTGGCTTTATCAATTCGTTTTTTGATTAAAAAGTAAACAAACGGAATAATGAAAACCAAACCGATAATTCGACCAATAAAACGGTGAAACCATTCCCAAAAATAGATAAATTTATAATCGTCGAGTTGAAAATCGTTATGAATATTAATCTTTTGGTATTCGGGAAATTTCTTGTATTCGTCAAAAGCAGCTTGCCATTTTTCTTCACTCATTGGTGGGAAAGTATCGGTAACCAAATGCCAATCAGTCATTGATAATCCTGAATTGGTTAGTCGTGTAATTCCACCAACAGTTACCATTATAAAAAGTAAAATACATCCTGAAAGTAGCCAATAAATGACTGATTTATCTTTTTTCACAATTTTTTATTTTTACAAAATTAAGTATTGATGAATAAAAAAACATATAACAATAGTTAATCTAATACCAAAATTTTATATTTTTTTCAATCCTAATTTTTCTGCTCTTTTTAAAACAAAATCCAAAGCCGCTTGATACTCATTTTGAATTTCTCCTTCGAGAATGGCTTCTTTTACGGCTTCTTTTAGAATGCCAATTTCACGAGATGGCTTTAAGTTGAATAGTTCCATAATTTCTTCTCCCGAAATTGGTGGTTGAAAATTTCGAACACGATCACGTTCTTCTACTTCAATGATTTTCTTGCGAACAATATCAAAATTATCGTGGTATTTCTTGAATTTCTTCGGGTTTTTGGTGGTAATATCAGCTTCACAAAGTGTCATTAAATTATCAACATCTTCGCCGGCATCAAAAACCAATCGTCGTACAGCCGAATCAGTAACAATTTCTTCTGCCAAAACAATTGGTCGCGAACTCATCATCACCATTTTTTGAACAAACTTCATTTTATGATTTAATGGCATGTGCAAACGCTCAAATATTTTTTTGACCATTTTTCCGCCCAAAAATTCGTGTCCGTGAAATGTCCAACCTTGTTTTTTATTGAATTTTTTTGTTGGTGCTTTTCCAATATCGTGCAACAATGCCGACCAACGAAGCCACAAATCATCAGTATTTGGACAAATATTGTCGACAACTTCTAAGGTGTGATAGAAATTGTTTTTATGTGTATGACCTTCAATTTCTTCTACATTGTTTAACGCAGTCAATTCGGGTAAAATAATATCGAGTAAACCAGTTTTGTATAAATGTAAAAATCCAATGGACGGTTTTTCGGTTGCCAGAATTTTGTTTAATTCATCCACAATTCTTTCACCTGAAATAATTTTTATTCGGTCTTTATTATCGGCAATGGCTTGTAACGATTTTTCTTCGATGGTAAAATTTAATTGCGTAGCAAAACGAATTCCTCGTAACATTCGCAACGGGTCATCAGAATAGGTAATGTCAGGATTTAAAGGCGTTTTGATAATTTTGTTTTCTAAATCCTGCAATCCATTGAACGGATCAATCAGTTCACCATAATTAGTTGGATTTAATGAAAAAGCTAACGCATTTATAGTAAAATCACGTCGATTTTGGTCATCTTCTAATGTTCCGTTTTCAACAGTTGGATTACGGCTTTCTTCTGTATAACTTTCTTTTCGCGCGCCAACAAATTCAATGTCAATTTCTTTGTGACGAAGCATTGCTGTTCCATAATTCTTAAAAACTTGAACTTTAGGTTTGTTTGGCAACAATTCCGAAACCTTTAATGCCAAATCAATTCCAGAACCAACAGCTACAACATCAATGTCTTTTTTAAAATCGCGTTGCAATAAAAAATCACGAACAAAACCACCAATAACATAACTTTCAAGGTTAAGTTCTTGGCTCGCTTTGGAGATTATTTCAAATATTGGATTGTTTAAGGCTGTTTTGTAGTTCATAATTTATTTTCAATCTTGTCATTCCGAGGAACGAGGAATCTCATAATCAGAATAGTTTGATGAGATTCCTCGTTCCTCGGAATGACAACGAGTAGTGTTTTATTTACGTATAATTGTTACTTGACTATCATTGGTCAACTTAATAATCGTTGATGGTTTGTCACAAATTTTTTCGCGGTGCAAATTTACAACATAGTCAACACCATTTATAATTTCGGGAGCAATTTCTTTGAAAGATTTAGGGGTAAACATACCCGAAATATTTGCTGAAGTCGATACCAATGGTTTTTTCATTCGCTCCATCAATTTGAAGCAAAAAGGTTCTTTGACAATTCTTACTCCAAGAGTTTTGTCTTCCGCAATAATGTTGTCAGCTACGTTTCTCGGATTATCTAGAATTAAAGTGGTTGGTTTCTCGGATAAATCCAAAATTTGCCAAGCTACTTCTGGAATTTCTTTGAAAACATTGTACATCATTTTTTCGCCATTCATTAAGCAAATCATACTTTTGCTCTCTTCGCGTTGTTTTAAAGCGTAGATTTTTTTGATTGCTTCTGGATTTGTAGCATCACAGCCAATTCCCCAAACCGTATCAGTTGGATAAAGAATAATTCCTCCGTTTTGGATTACTTCAAAGGCTTTATGAACTTCTTCGTTGATATTCATTTTTTTCAAAATTTTAGCAAAGATAAGGTAAACAATCAGAATTTAGTTTTGGTTATATTTGCAAAAAAAATAAAAATGCAATTTCTACTTTATATACTTTTATACCCAATCCTTTTTTTAATTTCAATTCTGCCGTTCAGATTGCTGTATATTTTTTCCGATTGTGTTTATATTTTGGTTTACCGAATTATTGGTTATCGAAAAAAAACAGTTCGAGAGAATCTAGCTTTGGCTTTGCCTCATTTGAGTGAAAAGGATCGACTTCTTGTAGAAAAGAAATCATATAAACATTTGTGTGATATGTTTCTTGAAATGATAAAAACAATGACGATTTCGGTAAAAGAAATCGAGAAAAGATTTGTTTTGAAGAATGTAGATTATTATTTAGAAATAGAAAAACAAGGAAAAAGTATTGCTTTAATGTGTGGTCATTATGCTAGTTATGAATGGAGTATTTCTATTAATAGCCGAATTACTTTTGAGGGTTTTGCCATTTACAAACGAATAAATAATAAGTATTTTGACGATTTAGTAAAAAAAATACGTTCACGTTTTAAGGCATACTTGATTACGACCAAAGAAACCGTTCCAACTATTGAATCAAACAATGAAAAAGGAGTCAAAGGTTTGTATGGTTTTGCCAGTGATCAATCACCACAAGTAAAACAAAAAACCTATTGGAGTAAATTCATGGGAATTGAAGTTCCTGTTTATACTGGTGCCGAAATGCTTGCTAAAAAGTTTGACATGAACATTATGTTTATGAAAATTAAAAAAGTAAAAAGAGGTTTTTATGAAATGGAATTTGAATTATTAACCGATGATGCCAAGTCAGTTCCTGATTTTGAAATTACGGAAACATTTCTAAGAAAAGTAGAACAACAAATACTTGAAGCTCCAGAATTTTATCTTTGGACGCACAAAAGATGGAAACATAGGAATAAGAAACCTATATAATTATTTTAAAATTCTATCCAACCAATTTAAGATATAATCAATTTTTTCTTTGGGGTAAAGATCCAAACTTTGAATGTTTACGAATAGTTTGCTTTTGTCTTTTTCAGTTAAAAACAACTTCGATTTTATCCAAAGCATCGATTTTTCGGTAGAACCAAAATGAACTAAGTTGTAGTTTTTTTTCAATTCATAAGTATTGTTCAATATTTCCAAATGTGCTGCATGAAGTTGTATCATAAAATGAGAAGAATCTCTAAAACGATGTTTGATACTGTTAATCATAATGTCAGTATTTTTATCGAGATAATCGTTGAAGGGTGATTTTCGCATTGGAAAAGGCGTGTGACTAACTTTTAAATACTGATTCATTTCGAGCATTTTGGCCGAGTTTTCTTGAGATTTTTTATAAGTAACTTTTGAAATGCGTCGTTTTTTGATGCCAATTTTTCTCAAAAATTCTTTAAAACTATTAGTGTCAAAATTGGTCCATTTTCCTCTCAAAACTGGATAACCATTGGCTGTAAAAAAATCGGTTGGTTTGGTTTCTTTTACAATAAACATATCGTCGTTAAAATAAATGAAATGTTCAGCCAAATCGGGAATTCGCGACATCATCGTTTCAATTGGATAGCAGTTGAACGTTGGTAAATACTGTTCAAATCCTTTAAAAATGACTTTATGATCAATGATTTTTACGTTTTCAAATTCCGAATTATTGGATTGATTTTTTAAAAACGAAGGAATTTGATTGTCTGTAATGATGTAAATATTTCGAACATAAGGCGCAAATCGTTGTATTGATTTTACACAATATTCAATCTCATCAACTTGTAAATAGCGCGTTAAAAAACCTTTTTTATCCAGTAAAGATTTGTTTTCAACATATTGCGATAATTTTTGGATATGCTTTTCATCGCTTCCATCAACCCATAAAATTACAGCATCGATATCAAAATTGCTTTTCAGTTGATTGGTCATTTGTTTTGAGATTGGTCTTAGTATTTTTGGTAAAATTAGTTTTTTTTTCAATCCTAAAAAACGATAGTCCAACTTTTGCTTAAAATCCAATTTATTCTTTATGTTTGTATAGTATGAAGTTGTCCATAATTATCTCTACTTACAATTCCGAAGAATGGTTGCACAAAGTGTTGCTGGGATATTCTGTACAGTCAGAAAAAGATTTTGAGATAATCATTGCCGATGATGGTTCGACTTCAAAAACTAAAGCAGTAATTGATTTTTTTCAGCAAAAGTTTTTGCATCCCATTCAACACGTTTGGCACGAAGATTTAGGTTTTAGAAAATGTAAAATTCTCAATCAAGCCATACTTCAATCCAGTTCTGACTATTTGCTTTTTACCGATGGTGATTGCGTTCCAAGAAAAGATTTTGTGGAAACACATTTACAATACAAGGAGAACGGATTTTTTCTTTCAGGTGGTTATTTTAAATTGCCAATGTCGATTTCCAAAACTATTTCAGATGACGACATTATCAATCAAGATTGTTTCAAAATTTCTTGGTTGAAAAAGCAAGGATTGAAAACAAATTTCAAATTATCAAAGCTTACTGGAAATCGTTATTTTGCTGGTTTTATGAATTGGATTACGCCAACAAAGCGTTCTTGGAACGGACATAATTCTTCCGGATTTAAAAATGATATTCTAGCGATAAATGGTTTTAATGAATTGTTAGAATATGGTGGCGAAGATCGAGAAATGGGTGAACGATTGTTTAATAATGGGTTGTTGTCTAAACAAATACGCTATTCGGCAATTTGTGTTCATCTCGATCATACTCGAAGTTATGTCAATCCCGAAAAAGTGAAATTCAATTCCGAAGTTCGAAAATTTAATCAAAAAAATAAAGTTACTTGGATAACATCAGGAATTGACAAAGAATAAAAAAGTGTAATTTTGCAACGAAAATTAAAATAAATGGAAATATCGGTCATATTTAGTACTTATAATTCAGAAGAATGGCTTGAAAAAGTGATACTAGGTTTTAGCGTGCAAACGTTTCGAAACTTCGAAATTATAATTGCCGATGACGGTTCGCGTGAAGCTACCAAAAATTTGATAGATAAATTAAGAACCGAAATTGATATTCCAATTATTCATGTTTGGCAAGAAGATAATGGTTTTCAAAAATCGCAAATTTTGAATAAAGCCATTTTAGCTTCAACTTCCGATTATTTAATTTTTACTGATGGTGATTGCATTCCAAGGAAAGATTTTGTAGAAGTTCATGGTAAGTTCAGAGAAAAAGGTTATTTTCTTTCAGGTGGTTATTTTAAATTGCCAATGGATATTTCCAAATTAATTTCAAAAGACGATATTATCAATCAAAGATGTTTTGATTTGAATTGGTTAAAAGCCAATGGTTTGCCGTCAAGTTTTAAAAATATTAAATTTTTAGCCTCGGGTTTAGGTTCCAAAATCTTAAATTTTGTAACGCCAACTAATGCTTCTTGGAACGGACATAATTCTTCGGGTTGGAAACAAGATTTGATGGAAGTCAACGGTTTTAATCAAGAAATGCAATATGGCGGACAAGATAGAGAATTGGGCGAAAGGCTTTTCAATAAAGGTTTGAAATCCAAACAAATACGTTATTCAGCTATTTGTGTTCATCTTGATCATAAACGCGGTTACGTAAACGAAGAAACATGGAAAAAAAATCATGCCATCCGAGAAAACACCAGAAAAAATAAAGTAGTCAAAACACCAATCGGTATTGATTCTAATCTTTAATTAAACTCAAAAAAAGCTATGCGTATTTGTATAACTCGTTCCAGTAGAAATGCTTATTCCGAAACTTTTATTCGTGATCAAATTGCGGGTTTTAAAAATTGGGCTGATGTTTATACTATTCATAGCGGACGACTTCCTGAGAAAAAAGAAGATGGAACTTTGTTGACGTCTAAATTTTTATGGGCAATTCACAAAGTGGTAAAATTGTTTTTAGGAAGAAACAATTTCTTCGGAAATTATGCCGTAAAAAAATACCTGAAAGACAATAAAATCGAAGTTGTTTTGGCAAATTATGGAATGCCTGGCGCGCACATGGTACCAGTTTGTAAAGCGTTGAATATTCCTTTAGTTGTAATTTTTCACGGACATGATGCAACCGATAAAAGACTTTTGAAAGAGTACAAAACTAAATACAAAGCAATGTTTGAATATGCAACTTTCACCATTGCGGTTTCAGAAGTCATGAAAAATAAGTTAATAGCAGTTGGAGCAATTCCCGAAAAACTGAAGCTTATTCCTTATGGTGTTGATGTTTCAAAATTCAAACCAATATCCGAAAACAACAATACCAATACTTTTCTAGCTGTTGGACGATTTACAGAAAAAAAAGGTCCACTGTTTACCATTCGAGCGTTCAATAAAGCATTACAACAATTTCCCGAAGCTAAATTAGTTATGGTTGGTGGAAAAACCGGTTTGTATGAAGAATGTCAAAAACTAGTTGATGAATTAAATATTTCAAATTCGGTTCATTTTACTGGCGTTCTTAATTCGGATGAAATTGCTAATTTGATGGGGAATTCATTGGCATTTGTACAGCATTCTATCACAGCTTCTAATGGCGATATGGAAGGAACACCACTCGGAATTCTAGAAGCAAGTGCTTCGGCTTTACCAGTTGTAAGCACACTTCACGGCGGAATTAAAGAAGCCGTAATTCACGGAAAAACAGGTTTTTTAGTTGAAGAAAAAGACGAAAATGCTATGGCAGATTTTATGATACAACTTCTAGAAAATCCAGCAAAAGCTAAAGAAATGGGACAAGCAGGAAGAGAACATATTATTGAAAACCACTTCCAAGAAAAGCAAATAAAAAAAATCTATGAGCTTGCCCAATTGGCGATAAACTCATAGATTTTACTATATTTTTTATTTCAGAAAATTAAACTGCTACATCATATTCTCTCAATGCATTATTAAGAGATGTTTTTAAATCGGTTGATGGTTTTCTTGTTCCAATGATCAATGCGCATGGAACTTGATAATCGCCAGCAGCAAATTTTTTAGTATAACTTCCTGGAATTACAACCGAACGTGCCGGAACAAATCCTTTATATTCAACAGGTTCATCGCCAGTAACGTCAATAATTTTGGTAGAAGCAGTTAAGCAAACATTGGCACCAAGAACAGCTTCTTTTTCTACACGAACACCTTCAACCACAATACATCTCGAACCAATAAATGCGCCATCTTCAATAATTACTGGTGCAGCTTGCAATGGTTCCAAAACACCGCCAATTCCAACGCCACCAGAAAGGTGAACGTCTTTACCAATTTGAGCACAACTTCCAACCGTTGCCCAAGTATCAACCATTGTTCCTTCATCAACATAAGCGCCAATGTTTACATAACTTGGCATTAAAATCACACCTTTAGAAATGTAAGCACCATATCTTGCTGTTGCTGGTGGAACAACTCGAATTCCTTTTTCGGCATAACCTGTTTTCAAAAGCATTTTGTCATGATATTCAAAAATGCCTGCTTCCCAAGTTTCCATTTTTTGAATTGGAAAATACATTACAACCGCTTTTTTTACCCATTCATTTACTTGCCAACCAGTAGAACTTGGTTCAGCAACACGCAAAGTTCCTGCGTCAAGCAAAGCAATAACTTCTTTGATAGCGTTAATTGTTAATTCTTCTTGTAGTAAAGCTCGGTTGTCCCAAGCCGTTTCAATAACGTTTTGTAATGTAACCATGATTTTTTGAATTTTGACAAATATACTTCCAATTTTTAATTCTACAATCGTGGAATTTTACTTTTTAAATAGTTAAAAAATAATGTTAAACTGTTCTAAAGAAAAACCAAAAATAGTAAGTTTGTAGTAGAAATAATCCTAACCAAAACAGTTGTATAATGAAATCAAAATTAGTGACATTAGCTATGGTTTTTAGTTTTTTATTCGCTTGTCAACAAAAAGAGACAGAACAAAAAAACACTCAAAAAGATACCGTTTTATCTCAAGTAACGGATGGTCATAATGCCAAGAGTTCTATAGATTATGTTGGAATTTACAAAGGTATTTTGCCTTGTGCAGATTGTGAAGGATTAGAAACTACGGTTGTTATTAATGAAAATAACACTTATTGTGTTAAAACTAAATATCTAGGAAAAGGTGAGAAAGTTTTTGAAAAGAAAGGAACTTTTTCATGGAATAAATCAGGAAATACAATCATTTTGAACGATATGGAAAACGCTCCAAAATTCTATTTTGTGGGTGAAAATAACTTAACTCAACTTGATATGGAAGGTAAAAAAATCACTGGCGGTTTGGCTGAAGATTACATATTATCAAAACAACACGTTTCCAATGTAACTATGGAGAATTCAGAACATGATAATCAATCAACTGTAAACTTGAATGATAGAATTGAGGCTAAAACTATAATCAAAAAAGGAAATCCAGCGGTAGGAAAGTTTACTTTAGCAGAAACAAAATGGAAATTAGTAGAATTGAATACCAAAGTAATCAAACAAAAAGGCAAAAAGGATTATTTCTTAAAATTGAATTCCAAAGACGGAAGATTTTCTGCTTTTGCGGGTTGTAATAATATGATGGGAAATTATGTAATGAAAACCAGTTTTTCACTGTCTTTTTCGACAGTTGCTTCTACCATGATGGCTTGTCCTGAAATGGATTTGGAACAAAAATTTGTCAAAATGCTTGAAAAAGTAGATAGTTATGTAATTGTTGAAGATGAACTTCAATTAGTTAAAGGAAAAATGGCACCATTAGCTCGATTTAAAGCGATAAAATAACAAAATATGCCAAGAATTTTAGCCATCGATTATGGAATAAAACGAACCGGAGTTGCCGTTACCGATGAAATGCAAATCATTGCTTCGGGTTTGACAACCGTTCCGTCCGAAACAGCTATTGCTTTTCTAAAAGACTATTTTTCAAAAGAATATGTAATAAAAGTGCTGATTGGCGAACCAAAGCAAATGAATGGTTTAGCTTCTGAAAGTACACCGATTATCGAAAAATTTGTAGCTGATTTTAAAACCGCTTTTCCCGAAATGAAAGTAGAGCGAGTGGATGAACGCTTTACTTCAAAAATGGCTTTTCAAACCATGATTGATAGCGGATTGAAGAAAAAAAAACGCCAAAACAAAGCTTTGGTTGACGAAATTGCCGCTACAATTTTACTCCAAGATTATTTACTCCGAAAAATGATTTAATTTCATTAATTTTGCCACTTTAAAAAAACAGAAATTAATTAAGATAAAGACGATAGACAAATAGATAAAAGAATGAAATATCTAATATCTAAAATCTAATATCTAAAATCAGCAATCAAAATGATTATCCCAATTTATGGATATGGTGAACCGGTTTTAAGACAGGTTGGAGCAGAGATTTCGCCAGAATATCCAAACTTAAAAGAAATTATTGCCAATATGTATGATACCATGTACAATGCATATGGTGTTGGTTTAGCTGCGCCACAAGTGGGTTTGGCTATCCGTTTGTTTATTATCGATACCGAACCTTTTAGTGACAGCGATGATTTGTCAAAAGAAGAACACGAACATCTAAAAAGCTTCAAAAGAACGTTCATCAATGCCAAAATGTTGAAAGAAGAAGGCGAAGAATGGGGTTTTAACGAAGGTTGTTTGAGTATTCCAGACGTTCGCGAAGATGTTTATCGAAACGAAAGAATTACGTTAGAATATTATGACGAAGATTTCAATAAAAAAACGGAAGTTTTCGATGGATTGATTGCTCGCGTAATTCAGCATGAATACGATCATATTGAAGGAATTCTTTTTACCGATAAAATTTCGATGTTGAAAAAAACATTGATTAAAAAGAAACTCCAAAACATTATGGATGGAAAAGCGCGACCAGATTACCGCATGAAATTTGCTAACAAAAAAGGAAGATAATTTTCAATAACAATTACAAAATCAATAACAAAAATCAAGCGTTTTGCGAAAATAGAAAATTTAAACTTCACAATTGAAATTGAACTTTGAAATTGATTTTTGATTTATATATTTGTGCCCTTAATTAAACAAAAAAGATGAACGTAGATAAAATATTAGCTATTGCTGGAAAACCAGGATTATTTGAATTAAAAATACAAACTCGTTCAGGGTTTTTAGCAGAATCGCTGTTAGACGGAAAAAAAATTACTGTTGGAATGAGAAGTAATGTTAGTTTATTGTCTGAAATTTCAATGTACACATACAGTGAAGAAAAACCTTTAGTAGAAATTTTGAGAGCAATTGCCATCAAAGAAAACGAAGGTCCAGCAATTTCTCATAAAGAAGACAACACAAAATTGGTTGCTTATTTCAAAGAAATTCTTCCTGATTATGATGAAGAAAGAGTTTATGCTTCTGATATTAAAAAGCTTTTGAATTGGTATAATATTCTTCAAGCTAAAGGTTTAGTTTCAAAAGAAGAGCCAAAAGTGGAAAATGCTGAAACAATCAAAGAAGAAGTTGTAGAAGAAGTAAAAGCAAAAAAGGCAACTAAAAAAACTAAAAAAGAAGAATAGTTAATTAGGCATGTTTACAACAAAAAAGCCTATTTTTAGATTAATCTAAAGATAGGCTTTTTTGTTTTTTTATTAATCATCACTATTTTCATTTGGAGAAAATGGATAATCACCAAAAAGGCCAGCAAGCTTTTTAGATTGATAAGTTTTCTTGGTGTATTTGTTGGATAAAGTAATAATTGTCACTTTTTCCTTTCTAAGATTTATAAAAGAAGAAGTGTTTCCGTGCCACCAACCATTATGAAAATAAAATGGTTCGCCTTTTTCAAATTCAATCATTCTAATACCTAAACCATAATTTTTCAAACCTTTGCTTTCGTAACTGTAACCTTGATATACTTTTTTAATCAATTCAGGATTTAAGAAAAATGGTGCATATCGTGCGGTATCAAATTTCAGTAAATCACGTGGCGTGGAATAAATGTTTTTGTCGCCATAAATTCCATCCAAATAATCGGTGCCAATTTCCATATTATTACCTTTGTATGAAGGAACAATGTTTTCGCGGTCTTTTTCAAAATCGCAAACATAGGTATTGGTCATTCCAAGTGGTGTGAAAATCATTTCTTTCATTGCTGCTGGAAATTTCATTCCGGTGATTTTTTCCACAATTAAAGCTAATACAGCATAATTGGTATTGCAATAACTAAAGTTAGTATCTGTTTTTCGCTCAAGCGGAATTTCTTTATCAATCATAACCTTAATAATGTCCTCGTTGGTCAAGGTTTTCTTTTTGTCCCAATTGTTGTTTTCATATGTAAAGTAGGCGTAGTTTTTTATTCCGCTTCTGTGATTTAAAAGTGTTTGCACGGTTACATCTGGATAAGGGAAATTGTTAATAATTGTATTAACTTTTTGATCAAGCGCAATTTTTTTGGCATCAATAAGCATCAAAACGGCTGTTGCAGTCAAAATTTTACTTACCGAAGCGGTATGCAAAGGTGTGTCTTTGGTAATCATTTCATCGGTTCGCTTGTTGGCAAAACCCATGTAGTTTTCATAAATAATCTGTCCATTTTTAGCAACCAAAAAAGCTACATTATCATTTTTCTCTGACCAAGTCTTTTCAAAAAAAAATGATGCACCATATTTTTTATCGGCTAAAAAATCAGCAGAAAGCTTTGGCAATTCTTCTTGTAAAGGTTGCATTATTGGAATTCCGTTTTCGTTGATTTTAACAACGTCTTCTTCGATTTTTTCTTGTTTGGAACACGAGCTAACGGCAATAGTTGTAATTATAAAAAAGGATAGTAATAGGGAAATATATAGAATAATTTTATTTTTCATTTTCATAAATATGTGGAATAACAAATATAATTATTCAAAATGGGTTTATAGAACAAAAACGACAAACCTTTCAACATGTTTTCCACAATATTATTTTATAAAAAAAAGTTTTGAAAACGTTTTCGTTACCTTTACTTTTGGGCAATTAAAATTTGAGGTAATGAAATTTGGAATTATTAAAGAAAGAAAAAATCCGCCAGACAGGCGTGTTGTTTTTACTCCCGAAGAATTAGTAAAGTTGAAAACGAAATATCCGGAAGCTGAAATTAAAGTTGAAAGTTCAGATATTCGAGTTTTTTCAGATGAAGAATACGCTAATCTTGGAATTGAAGTTGCTACAGATATATCGGATTGCGATGTTTTATTTGGCGTAAAAGAAATTCCAGTTGACGCATTACTTGCAAACAAAAAATACTTTTTCTTCTCGCATACCATTAAATTTCAACCTTATAATAGAAAGTTACTGCAAGCTATTTTAGAAAAAAACATCGAACTTTTTGACCACGAAACCATAGTTGATGCCAATAACAGACGATTGATTGGTTTTGGGCGATATGCAGGAATTGTTGGTGCTTACAACGGTTTTAGAGCTTTTGGAATTAAATATGATTTATTTACATTGCCCAAAGCTGAAACACTAAAAAGCAAAGACGATTTAATAGTTAGACTAAAAAGACAAATTCTTCCCAACATAAAAATTGTGTTGACTGGTCACGGAAAAGTAGGAATGGGTGCAAAAGAAATTCTAGACGGAATGAAGGTAAAACAAGTTTCGGTGGATGATTTTTTGAATAAAATTTATACACAACCCGTTTATACTCAAATTGATGTTTTAGATTACAACAAACGAAAAGACGGTCAAATTTTAGACAATCAAGATTTTTATAAAAATCCAAAAGATTATATTTCTGATTTTGAACGATTTACCAAGGTAGCGGATATTTATATGGCAGGACATTTTCATGGAAATAACGCACCTGATATTTTAACTCGTGAAATGTTGAATTCGTCAAAAAATAAAATTCAAGTTGTTGCCGATATTTCGTGTGATGTTAACGGACCAATTGCTTGCACTATTAAAGCATCAACTATTGCGGAACCGTTTTTTGGGTATTTGCCAAGCGAAGATAAAGAAGTTCCATTCACTCATCCAGGTTCAATCATGGTGATGTCGGTAGATAATCTTCCATGTGAATTGCCAAAAGATGCCAGCGAAGGTTTTGGCGAAATGTTCATGCAACACGTTATTCCTGCATTTTTTAATAATGATAAAGACGGAATTCTACATCGTGCTAAGATAACCGAAAATGGAAAATTAACACCACGATTTGCTTATCTTCAGGATTATGTTGATGGAAAATAAATAAAGTCCCGATATAATCGGGATTTTTTTTTCAGACTTGTTAAAAATGGTAAAAGAAATCGTTTTCGTTAATAACTATTTTTGTTCTCTGTTAGTAGAATTTGCGATTAAATGTATTTTTATGAAAATTATATCAGCATTTTTTTGAATGTATTAATTTTTAGTATTAAAAAATAACAAAATAGAAAAGTTAGTACCACTTTTTCTGTAAAAATTTTCAAAGTATTTTAGATGAAAAAAATTCAAATTTTAGTATTACTTTTTTTGGTTTCAGTTGTAAATGCTCAAAAAGTTCAATCACCTTCCAAATCTTTAACAGTTAATTTTGGTTTAGATAATGAAGGAAAACCAAATTATTATGTAACTTTAAAAGACAAGAAAGTAGTAAATCAGAGTTTTTTAGGTTTAAAACTAAAGGATGGAACCGATTTTACTAAAGGATTTACAGTTGAAAATAGTAATACATCAACCTTTGACGAAGTATGGAAACCTGTACTTGGTGAACAAAGTGCGATTAGGAATAATTATAATGAGTTAGTAATTACTTTGGTACAAAAAGCAAATGATAAAAAGCTTTCGATTATTTTTAGAGTTTTTGATGAAGGTGTTGCTTTTCGATATTCTTTTCCTAAACAACCTAATCTGAACTATTTTGTGATTTCAGATGAAGTTTCTGAATTTAATTTAACAGGAAACCATAATTCATTTTGGATACCTGGTGATTTTGATAGTCAGGAATATGAGTATAATGAAACACTTTTGTCAGATATTGATACTCAAAAATTAAATTTGAATAACGGAATAGGAGTTAAGTCTATTTCAGGAAAACATGTAGTTCAATCACCATTAATGATGAAATCAAAAGATGGTGTTTATTTGAATATTTTTGAAGCAGCAGTTGTTGACTATCCAGTGATGCATTTGAATTTAGATACTAAGACTTTTGGTTTTACTTCGTTATTAGTTCCAAATGCAATTGGAGATAAAGCTTATCTAAGAACTCCGTCTGTTTCGCCTTGGAGGACAATCATAATAAGTACTGATGCTAGAGATATTTTAAATTCTAAAATGATTTTGAACTTAAATGAACCTTCAAAAATTGAAGACACTTCTTGGATAAAACCTATGAAGTATGTTGGAATTTGGTGGGAAATGCACGTTGGAAAATCAACTTGGGATTATGCAGGAAGTCAAAATGCTCAAAATACAGAGTCTCGCGAGTTGATAGCCAGTGGCAAACATGGTGCAACTACAGAAAATACTATGAGATATATTGATTTTGCTGCAAAGCATGGTTTTGATGGAGTTCTTGTTGAAGGATGGAATGTAGGTTGGGAAGATTGGTTCGGTAATTGGAAAGAAGACGTTTTTGATTTCATAACGCCATATCCAGATTTTGATTTAAAAGCAGTTAACGATTATGCCAAATCTAAAGGTGTAAAAATGATTATGCATCACGAAACTTCGGGTTCAGTGGCTAATTATGAAAGGCATTTAGACCGAGCAATGGATTTAATGAAACAATACGGTTATCCAGCGGTAAAATCAGGTTATGTTGGAAAAATTATTCCGCGTGGCGAGTTTCACGATGGACAAACTATGGTAAACCATTTCAATTTTGTAGCTAAACGAATGGCAGACAATAAATTAATGGTTAATTCTCACGAAAGTTCACGACCAACAGGTTATCACAGAACCTATCCAAATTATATTGCAGCAGAAGCAGCTCGAGGAAATGAATTTAATGCATGGAGTAATGGAAATCCACCAATGCACGAAACAATACTTCCGTTTACACGACTTCTTGGTGGACCAATGGATTACACACCGGGAATTTTTGAAATCAAAATGAGCTTTTACGACAAGACTAAAAAAGAGCAAGTACATACCACTTTAGCAAAACAACTAGCATTATATGTAACCATGTATTCGCCTTTACAAATGGCTGCTGATTTACCTGAAAATTATGAAAAACACCTTGATGCATTTCAATTTATAAAAGATGTTCCAGCAGATTGGCAAGAGACTAAATATATTGAGGCAGAACCTGGAGATTATATCACAGTTGCGAGGAAAGATAAAAAATCTGAAAAATGGTTTTTAGGAGCAATTACTGATGAAAATGCACGTCAAACAGAAATAATACTAGATTTCCTTTCTCCAAACAAAAAATACGAAGCGGTTATTTATCAAGATGGTAAAGATGCTGACTGGGAAAAGAACCCAAAATCATATGCTATAAAAACTATACAAGTTACTTCTAAGTCAAAAATTAAATTACTTTTGGCCAAAGGTGGAGGAACTGCTATTTCTTTTAAACCAATTAACTAAACCAAAATTTAAAAATTTATTTATGAGTACTAACCAAATTAAAACCAATTGGGCACAATTTATTCCCTTGGTAACTGTTTTCTTCTTTTGGGGATTTGTTGCTGCAAGTAATGATATTTTAATTCCTGTTTTTAAAGAAGCATTTGATTTATCACAAGTAGAAAGTCAATTGGTTTCTTTGGCATTTTACATTGCTTATACTGTTGGTTCACTTTTGTATTTATTGATTTCGTATGTAACCAAAGGCGATTTAATTAACCGAATTGGCTACAAAAATTCGCTAGCATTAGGATTAGCGATTTCGGCTTTAGGAACTTTATTGTTTTATCCTGCGGCAAATACTGGTTCGTTTCCATTAATGCTTTCAGGATTGTTTATCGTAGCTTTAGGATTTTCGTTACAACAAACAGTAGCAAATCCATTAGCGATTGCCCTAGGACCAATAACAACAGGTTCACAACGTTTAACAATGGCTGGAGGAATTAATAACCTTGGAACAACAATTGGACCATTAATTGTGAGTTTTGCTATTTTTGGTTCTGCTACTTCCGAAAAAACAGAAATGAGTATTGAAAGTGTAAAAATTCCTTATTTGGTTCTTGGAGCAGCATTTTTATTGGTTGCTATTTTATTAAAGTTTTCATCAATTCCAGATAAACCGCAAGCTATTTTAGAAACAGAAAGTGAAGCAAGTTCAGCAAGAAGTTCGGCGTTGAAATATCCTCAATTAGTATTGGGAATGATTGCCATTTTTGTTTACGTTGGTGTAGAAGTTTCTACAGCAAGTAATTTGCCAGCGTATATGGAGAAAAATTTAGGGTTTTTAACTAAAGATATTGCGCCTTACATTTCGTTATATTGGGCAAGTTTGATGATTGGTCGTTGGACTGGAGCTGTTGAAGCGTTTACCGATAACATGAGCACACAAAAGATATTGCGTTTCATTGCACCTTATTTAGCATTTGGAGTTTTCTTGTTGGTTAATGCTATTGCAAAACACGATTTGACACCATTTTATGTATATGCTTTAATCATTTTAGTATTGATTGCTGCTGATATTGCTAGTAGAGGAAATCCAGCACGAATGTTATTGATTTTCTCCGGTTTAGGAATTGCAGCTTTATTGATTGGAATGGCAACTGACGGAATGATTAGTGTTTATGCATTTACAAGTGTTGGATTATTTTGTAGTACGCTTTGGCCATGTATTTTTACATTAGCTGTTAGTGGTTTAGGAAAACACACTAGCCAAGGAAGTAGCTTCTTGATTATGATGATTATGGGTGGAGGTTTTGTAAGCTTACTGCAAGGTTATGTAGCCGATGTTACAACCATTCAATCGAGTTATATTGTCGGTGTACTTTGTTTTGCCTATTTGGCTTTCTACGCATGGAAAGTAAGCGGAATTCTAAAACAACAAGGTATTAGTTTTGATAAAAAAGTAAGTGGTGGACATTAATCGTAAAAATGTAAATTAAAAACAACCCTGTCATGTATAAATAT
>NZ_JACTAC010000109.1 GCF_014486675.1 Flavobacterium macrobrachii | reverse complement strand
TAATTAATGACTTTTTATTCGGTACTACTAGTAAAGAGGATTATCCGTTGATTGATATACCGGAATATTTAATTAACGATATTGTTGAATATTGTATACCCATCCAATTAAGTGAAATCGAATCCTATCGTTCTGTAATTATCGATTGGATTTTTAATACCGATACAACCAAATCAAAGACGGCATTCGAAATCAAACCCTTTCAAAAATATACCGTCGATTTTGATGAAATGATCTTTCCGCATTTCATTTCATGTGTTACTTGTATAGAGGTGGAAGAACTGGGTTTTAATTTGAAAGAGTTTTTCCAACCTCTGAATCAAAAGTTCAAAGCCATTCATACCGAGTTCAAAAAATACTATCCCAGTACACAATATTTACATGAAGTGAAACTAACAAAAATTTATATCCTTGATAAATACATTTTAGGCTATAGTTTCCGTTTAGAAAATGAACCTTACGAACATTTCTTTTACAACATCCATTTGGAAAGTTTGCTGCACCAAATCATTCCTTTTCAATTTGATGATAAACCAAAACTTACTGTGGATATTATTTTGGAAAAAATTAACCAAGTAGGTGTTGAAAATTTAACTAGCGAAGAACGAGAATTTTTAAACAAATTAAAGCAATAGTATATGATTAAAATTATGAAACCACCGAGTTTTTTTTCGGCAAAAGCTATGTATCGATACATAGGCTCAAACATGAAACACTTTCAAGAAAAAAGATTTCAAAACATCAGAATCAAGAATGTAGATTATAAGTTGAAAGAAGAATTATTGGTAAAACAAATCATGTTTGATGGAACTGAAATTATGTATTCAATGATTTCAAACAATCTGTTTTTTAAAAAAAATGAAAATTTCGAATTTAGAGAAGAGAATTGTTTTTGTGATTTTTGTCTTTTTTATGATGAAGATTACATGGTTTTTGAAGGTTCAATTAGTTATTTAAATGCATTTAAAACAAACTTTGATTATAAGGAATATTTTAATACTACCATTATTTTACCTTTCAACCAAAAACTATTGGATATTTGGGTAAAACATGACAAACAAATACAAGATTAAAAAAAGTGTAACTTTTAAATTTATAAAAATATGATTCTACGAAGAAAATTACAAAATGGTGAAACAAATCAACAATTAGATGATTTAATAGCTAATTTACCAGAAAACAACGACCATATTGCCAATTATATATTACAACATAATGGTCAATTACCTCCACAACCTATGTTTGAAAAACATCCGTATTTAGATACATTTGAATTACAAAACTTTGAAAAATATATAATTGGAACTTTTCCTCCAATTAGTTATTTGTATAATATATATGGATTAAACATAATAAATAATCCAAATGGAGGTGTAATTAGAAGACCTGGTTTTTCATTCTTTCATGGAAATAGAGGATTACTTTGGGATTATTTTTTGAGTGAAAATGAGATAATTGAATTACCAGAAGATAATGATTTAAAACCTAATTTTATTCAAAATATTTTATTGAATTCAAAAGTAAACTATTGTGATATTATTTTTAATGTAAGAAGAGAATTGGAAGATAACAAATATAAAGGTAGCGATAACTTATTATTTAATATCGCTCCTAATTTGATATTAATAAACCACATTTTAAATAATCCAAAAGCAAAATATCTAATGTTTAATACTGCTAGTATATACGGAATGAATGGATTAGAAATTCAAAATAATAGTTTAATTTCACTAGAGAATGATGCTAAATCATTTGATGTTTTTATGAGAACTTTACAAGAATTAGAATTTGCTTTATCTTTAAGTTTTGATAATGGAACGAATTGGGTCGCAATTGAAAATTTGAACTTATTCCAAAGAAGAGTTAAACTGTTTTTTAAATTAAAAATCAAAAAACCAAATTTTCAAGAAAAAGTCTTTTATATAGTTACTCCTTTTAGTCCAGCTGTAGCTCAAAGAGTAAATATTTTAGCAAATAATCCAATAGTACAAAATTGGCGAATGAATAATGAAAATAATAACACAAAAGTAATGCTGTCTCAAATAATGAATTATTTCAGAAATAATGATTGGGATGCCCTTCAAGCGATGAACGTAAACATTTAAATATATGAACCAATATCAAGTAACCTTAGGAACAACGTATTACAATAAAAATTACTTTAATGTTGGATTTCAGGCATCACTTCACTTAGGAAATCACAATGAACCACTACAGATTATTTTGCCAAATGGTCAAATTATTCATTCTACAATCAATAGAACTATCAATAGAAATGGAAGTGTTAGGTTTTACGGAGGAGCTGAATGGAATCAATTTATTCAAGCAAATTATAATTTAGGTCTAGTGATTACTTTTCAAGTTACCAATGCAAATACTATAACAATTATCCCAAATGCATAACCACCTCCAAACCATTCTCATCGGCACCGCAGTAGGTGATGCCCTTGGTGTTCCAGTTGAATTCCAACCACGAGGTTATTTAAAAGCGAATCCCGTAATTGATATGCGGGAATACGGAACTCACGAACAACCAAAAGGAACTTGGTCAGATGATACGTCCTTGATGTTGTGTTTAGCAGAAAGCATGACGGAAGGTTTAGACATCCATAATCTTGCTAAAAAATTTATCGCTTGGAAAAACGATAATTTATGGACACCTCACGGCTGGGTATTTGACATTGGTATAGGAACACGTGTTGCTATTGAACGTTTAGAAGACGGAATAACACCTGAATTAGCAGGTGGTTTTGATGAAATGGACAACGGTAATGGTTCGTTAATGCGAATTTTACCTTTGGTACTTCATATCAAAGACCTAGATATTGATGAACGTTACGAGTGGACCAAAAAAATATCTTCAATCACGCATGCACACGTTCGTTCCGTTATGGCTTGTTTTTATTATTTGGAATTCGCTAAAAAAATAATTGATGGAAAAGAAAAATTTCAAACCTATAATGAATTACAATCGGAACTAACCCAGTATTTCGAACAAAGAAAAATTAATCCCATTGAAATCCATAAGTTTCATCGTTTGCTAAACGAAGACATTTCAAAAGTGGACGAAGACAATATCAAGAGTTCAGGTTACGTTATGGATACATTAGAAGCGGCTATTTGGTGTATACTAATTACCAATAATTTTAAAGATGCTGTTTTAAAAGCGGTCAATCTCGGATACGATACGGATACAACTGGAGCTGTAACAGGTGGTTTAGCGGCATTGATTTATGGTATGGATAATATTCCCAAAGAATGGATTAATACGTTAGCAAGAAAAGACGATATTATTAACTTAACTTTAAACTTATGAGAGCAATTATTTCAATAACAGCATTTCTTTCATTATTTTTATTATCAAGCTTCACCAAAGATGATGTAGTTTTTTTTGAAAATAATAAGGTTAAAATCTATTCAAATAATAATGGAATTCGCTTCAATTATAAATTTGAAAATTTTGAAGAAAGGGAACCCATCAAAGTTGATTTTTTTATTTATGATGCATCAAAAAAAGTATTAGGTTCTGAAAGTTTAACTAAAAACAAAATATTAATTGACAACTATATAGCAAAATACAAAAAGAAAGCTGTTGAAATACATAAAGGAAAGCATGATATTGAAGTAAATGAAGAGAACTTTAAGATAGTTTATGAGAATAAGAACAACAGATTGGTATTCTATTATTACAAAACAAAAATTCATGGTTCTAAAACATTAAGTAAATCTGGAAATTATGAAAAGAAACGAGATGGAAGTTGGTACTATCATGGTGAAGGAGAATATTTGGTAGATATTTACATAAATGATAAACAGGTTCTTTCAAAACATTTTAATGTGGATACTTCCCAATCTAAATAAACAAAAAAGCCTGAACATAATTCAGGCTTTCTCATACTCAGTAAAGGTTACCAATCAAAACTGAGCTTATTTCTTTTTTGAGGTGAGGCGTTTTAAAAACAAGGTAACACCAAAACTCACCACTGCTCCAATACAGGCTAAAACTATTGTTTTTATGACATCTGCTGAGGTTAAATTTGGTATAACACTCAATGCAAATCCTCCAAAAGTTCCTGCCTTCAAAGTTAAAGAATTATCCATTCTCTCCAACGTCAGTTTCGGGCTTAACCTCATCTTTTTTGTCGGTTTTATCATCAACAGTAATTTGGCTTACTGCTGATAAAACACCACCTGCAACGGCAGCATAACCTGCAACGGTTACAACAACAGCAGGTAAAGCTACTGGAGCAGCTACAATGCTTCCACTTACTGCTAATAAGGCTAATCCAATGGTGCGCAACACCTTAAAAAATTTCGGAGTGGGTGCCTTAGCACGTTCTACTACATTCATAATCTTTCTTTTTATGTAACCCTGATAAGGATCACTATTGTACAATCAATTCCACACTTTCTTTGCTATCCAAAGCTTTATAAACTAAGTCTTTCAACTTTGTAAAAGCTTTTCTGGATAGTAAACCTAAACCAGGTCCAGAAAGTTTCGTAACAGGAGCAATACAGCCACGCAATTCCTTTTTCGCATTATTGGCAGGATGTATCAAAATATAAGTTCTGTTTGGTACATCCACCAATTCCAAATGCCATTTGTACTTCGCACTATATCGCTTTCTAATAAAATATTTCCCTTCAGGAATACAGGAAATCCCACGCTCATTTCGCTTCCACGGCAATTCAATGGTATAACAAATTAATTTGCCTTCACACTCCAATTTTCCATTCGTTCCTTCAGGGAAATAAGTTCTTGTCAAAAACAGTATCATAAACTCCCAGCTTCTAACTTCCAGCTCCCAGCTTACACGCCTCCATCAACCGCCACAATCGATAACGGGTTAAAAGCGCCATTTTTCAATGGATACATTTGCCCATTAATTTGTTGGTAAAACTCTACACCTAGAGCCAAAACAAGTGGGTGAGTAGAGTTAGCAGTCACCGCATTACTCAAGTTGATGACAGCCGTTGCTGTAGCATCCCAAGGTAAAATTGCAGTTTCAGAAGTAGCCACCACATAACTTTCACCTGTAAAGTCAATTTCAGCACCTCCAGAAATCACTTTAAAGTGAGTAGTTCCACTCGGAGCAGCAATCATATTCGCAGGAATAAAAGCAGGAATACTAACATCCAAAGTTCCAGCTACTCGGTCAATATCCGTAGTAAAAGGAGCAAACAAAGAAGTTCCTAATTTCCCACGAATATTAAATTCAAAACCAAGAACCAATTCAATTTCCCCATCAATTACATTACGTAATCCTCTCTCACTCACAGCATCCATTTGGATAACCTTAACCATTTGTTGCGTCAAACGACTCACCATTCTACCATCCGCAGAATTTAACAACAATGGGCGTAAAGCCGTTCTCAAAAGCTTACCTGCTTTTCCAGCTCTACCAAATTCAGAACCGTTCTCACGCGTTCTTTGAAACGCAGGGTCACTAGCAATTCTACTTGCCTCAATGCCACCTTTCTCACGAGCTAAATGCCCATCCTGCGTCTTATAAAAAGTAATATCCCCGATAGTACCTTTTAACTTAATTATGCCTTTTTGTCTAGCCATAACTTCAAATTTTTAGTTCAACATTTTTTCACTTTCATAAATCATTCAAAACTCGGTTGCAACACTTTCTGAAATAATTACACGGCAAATTTCCCACACAAAACCCATGAAAAAACTTAAACCATTCCAAATGTCATAATATGTCCTTATTTGTCATTAAATGACTTATTTAAGAATCAAAACTTAATTCCAACCGACGTTAAATGAAAAGATTAATTAAGTAACTTTAACCTATCTCAAAGCCAACTCAAAAGCAAGGTTAAAGTATGAATCAGGTACCAAAAAGAGTTTGTATATATCCAAAGGACGTACAACGCATTACAGGCAAAAGCTATCGTCAAAGCATAAGAATATTAAATCAAAC
>NZ_JACTAC010000108.1 GCF_014486675.1 Flavobacterium macrobrachii | reverse complement strand
CAAAGTTTATATTTATACTTAGTTTAGTTTATATTTATACTTGGTTAAGTTTATTATAATACTAAACTAAGTTTATAGTAATACATAGCTTTATTTATAATTATACTGTTATCTATTTATACTTATACTATATAAAGTACATACTAATACTGTTGTTTTTGTTTTTTTAGCTTAGAGAAAAAATCTATTTGTTGGTTTTTTTTACCAAGTAGTTGAGTTTTATATTCCTGCAAGGTCTTTTTTTTAACCTTGTAGGTATTTATAATTTAAGCAGTATGCCTACAAGGTTGTAAAAACCTTGCAGGAAGAGCATAAAAAAAGCGCTTCGAAAGAAGCGCTCTAATCAAATTTGTGGTAAACTAAAGATTTGGATCAGTGGCTGGTTTTCCTGTGCCACCTTGCCCAGCAAAGCGTTGTTTTAGTAAATCATAAATGGTGTCTGTACCCGGAATTCCTGCATCGGCAGCCGAACCAAAGAGTTTGTACACCGTCAGTGCAGAGGTGTAGGCTTCGCTACCTGCTAGCAACTGAGTGTCGTTTATTTTTTCTAAAATTTGGTTCAGTTTAATTTTAATCGGTTCAAGTTGATTGAATAGGTCTAGGTCGTTTTTCATGGCTACTACAGATACATACCCTGGCAGGAGTGTTTCGTTGCTAGTAGCTGCATTAATAGCGTCTTCGGTAAAGGCTTTGTTGTTTACATCAATAGCAGGAAGCGTTATTCGCTCGGTAACGGTAAGCCCAATTAAAAAATCCAGTCTGCTGTTTAAAGCATCAATGCTGTCATTGATAGCAGTTACATCACTTTGTGATAAAGTAAAATCCAATCGATTGTTTGATAAATTTGCCATACTTGTTTTTTTTATTGATTATTAATAGTATAAACTTACAAAAAACCTTGTAAAGTAGTATATTTTTAACGTAAAAAGCTTATAAAAATAAATCGTATAAGATTTGTATTAAAAAAAAGGTTTCAAGTTTTTAGCTTGAAACCTTAATTATTAATTCGTAATTTCTAATTTATAATTACATATACGCTTCGATTGGTGCACAGCTGCATACTAAATTTCTGTCGCCATAGGCTTCGTCAACACGACGAACACTTGGCCAAAATTTGTTTTCAGCAATGTAGTCCAGCGGGAAAGCCGCTTGTTCTCTGGTGTATGGAAAACTCCAAGTATCGGTAGTTAGCATGGCTAAAGTATGTGGAGCGTTTCTCAAAATGTTATTTTCGTCTTCTTTGGTCGAAGCTTCAATTTCTTTTCTAATTGAAATCATAGCATCACAAAAACGGTCTAATTCGGCTAGGTCTTCGCTTTCGGTAGGTTCTACCATCAGTGTTCCAGCTACTGGGAACGAAACCGTTGGCGCATGGAAACCATAGTCCATCAATCGTTTTGCAATATCAGTTACTTTGATTCCTTTTTCTTCAAAAGCTCTGCAATCTAATATCATTTCGTGAGCCGCTCGTCCCATTTCTCCTGAATATAAAATAGGGTAGTGGTTTTCTAAGCGTGCTTTCATATAGTTAGCATTCAAGATGGCAAATTGCGTAGATTTTTTCAATCCTTCTGCACCTAGCATCGTAATGTATCCATAGGAAATCAAACAGACCAAAGCAGAACCATAAGGCGCAGCCGAAATAGCGGTAATGGCTTGGTCGCCGCCTACTTTTATCACAGGATTAGTTGGTAAAAACGGAACTAATTTTTCGTTTACACAAATAGGTCCAACGCCTGGTCCACCGCCACCATGAGGAATAGCAAAGGTTTTATGTAAGTTTAGGTGACATACATCAGCTCCAATAGTAGCTGGATTAGTCAAGCCTACCTGAGCATTCATATTCGCACCATCCATATAAACCAAACCGCCGTTGTCGTGGATGAGTTGAGTAATTTCGCAAATAGCGCTTTCAAAAACACCATGTGTTGACGGATAAGTAACCATTAGGCACGATAGGTTGTCTGCATGCTCAATGGCTTTTGCTTTTAAATCTTCTACGTCAATATTACCGTTTTCCATGGTTTTGGTCACGATAATTTGCATTCCTGCCATTGCTGCCGAAGCAGGATTAGTTCCATGAGCCGAAGCTGGAATTAAACACACATTTCTGTGGTTATCGCCACGAGAAAGATGATATGCACGGATGACCATCAAACCAGCATATTCTCCTTGCGCACCCGAATTTGGCTGTAAAGTTGTACCTGCAAAACCAGTTACCACATTCAATTGATGCTCTAATTTTTTAAGCATAATTTGATAACCTTCGGCTTGCTCGATTGGTGCAAATGGGTGGATGCTGTTCCAGTTTGCCATAGAAAGAGGCAACATTTCGGCAGCAGCATTTAATTTCATGGTACAAGAACCTAATGATATCATCGAATGGTTTAACGATAAATCTTTGCGTTCTAATTTTTTAATATAACGCATCAACTGGCTTTCAGAATGATGGTTGTTGAAAACCTCATGTTGCAAGAACGATGAGGTTCTTTCTAATGATTTTGGTAAATTATTTGCAGTAGTTAATTCGGTTACAGTAAAACTGTCTTTTCCTGTTGCTTCTGCAAAAATGAAAATGATTTGATTGATATCTGAAATAGAAGTCGTTTCGTTTACTGAAATCGAAATCGTATCGGCATCAACATAGTAGAAATTTACTTCTTGTTTTTCGGCAATAGCTTTAACCTTGTTAGCATCGGCTTTTACTAAAATGGTATCAAAAAACGCAGCATTTGTTTGATAAACGCCTAATTTATTTAATGCATCTGCTAAAGTTGAAGCGGAGTTGTGTACTTTGTCAGCAATATATTGTAAGCCTTTTGGTCCGTGATACACTGCATACATTCCTGCCATAACGGCTAATAAAACCTGAGCCGTACAAATATTAGAAGTTGCTTTTTCACGTTTGATATGTTGTTCACGAGTTTGCAACGCCATTCTCAAAGCGCGATTTCCGTTAGTGTCAATCGTTACGCCAATAATTCTTCCTGGCATAGAGCGTTTGTATTCTTCTTTGGTGGCAAAAAACGCAGCGTGTGGTCCGCCATAACCCATCGGAATTCCGAAACGTTGAGTTGTTCCTACTACTACATCGGCACCCATTTCGCCAGGAGGCGTTAGTTTTACTAATGATAAAATATCGGCAGCTACAGCAACTTTAATTTCGGCCGTTTTTGCTTTTGCAATAAAACCAGCATAGTCGTTAACCTGACCATATTTTCCAGGATATTGAAGAATAGCTCCAAAATAGTCGTTTGAGAAATCAAAAGTTTCATGGTTGCCTACTACTAATTCAACACCAATTGGCGTAGAACGCGTTTGCAACACCGATAAGGTTTGAGGTAAAATTTCTTCAGAAACGAAGAATTTACAAACGTTGTTTTTCTTTTGCTCACGAGAACGAACGTCAAACAATAACGCCATAGCTTCGGCAGCAGCGGTAGATTCGTCAAGAAGAGAAGCGTTAGCAATTTCCATTCCCGAAAGTTCAATAACGGTAGTTTGAAAATTTAAAATAGCTTCTAAACGACCTTGAGCAATTTCGGCTTGATAAGGCGTATAAGCCGTGTACCAACCTGGATTTTCAAAAATATTCCTTTGAATTACCGCAGGAATTACCGTTGGATGGTATCCTAAACCAATGTAAGATTTGAAAACTTTATTCTTTTTGCCCAGTTCTTGAATGTGATTTAAGTATTCATATTCAGAAAGAGGTGCGTCTAAATTTAATGGATTTTTTAAAAGAATATTGTCAGGAACGGTTTCATAAATTAGTTGTTCCAAGCTGTCCACTCCAATGGTTTTAAACATATGTTGTAGGTCGTTCTCACTTGGACCTATGTGGCGTAATGCAAAAGCGTCTGTTCTCATTAAAATGTGTTCTAAATTGGGTTTAGTTATGTTTGTTTTTTTGTGGAAACAAAAGTAATTATTATACATTGAATATTGTGCTAAACAAAGTCTAATTTTTTATTAACCAAAGAGTTTGTTTATCAACAAAGAGAGTAAATTTTCTACAACTTTTGAACGATAAAATTTGCATGATAAGGTTATTTATCGAAATAAAAAGCTACACAACGATTTTAATCCTTTTTATCAATGGGTTATCAAAAAGTTATATAATTTCGATTTGAAATTAATATCTATTAAGAAGATGAAAAAAATTACTTTATTAATCGTTTTACTATTTTTTGGGTTGCAAATGAATGCACAAGGCGTAGTTATAAACGAGATAATAACTTCTAATGCAGCGGTAATTACCGATGACGACGGAAGTTATGAAGATTGGGTAGAATTGTATAATACATCAGCTAGCCCAATAAATTTGGCAGGTTATGGATTGACCGATTTAGCTTCAAATCCTTACCTATGGGTTTTTCCAGAATACTGGATGGAACCAGGAGAGCATTTATTAATATGGTGTTCAGATAAGAACAGAACCGATATTAATTTTCCATTACATACTAATTTTAAAATCAGTTCGGGTGGAGAAACGATTACATTAACGGATAATAATGGCGTAACGGTTGATAGTTATCCAGCAGTAATTATTCCACAAAATTACACTTATGGAAGACAAACCGATGGTTCATCAACCTTTGTTATTTTTCCAGAACCAACACCTGGCGAAAGCAATACTACACAAGGATTTTCAGAAGTGTTATCGGCACCAACTTTTTCTGTTTCTGGTGGATTTTTTTCAGAAAGTTTTAGCTTAACAATTAGTCATCCTGATCCAACTGTTACGATTATTTATACAACTGATGGTTCAGATCCAAATATTGATAACCTTAATGGAACAACCTATCAATATAAAAATCAATATCCAATTGGTCTTGGAGAACTGCCTATTAATGAGTTTTCTACTAATAGTTTTAAATCCTTTCAATATACAGCACCATTAACCATAGAAGATAGAACGAGTCAACCCAATGATATTTCTACCATTTCATCTACTTTTGATTTTGATCCTTCTTACTACATTCCTGATTATTCAATCTTTAAGGCTACAGTTGTTCGTGCTAGAGTATTTAAAGCGGGTGCATTGGAGAGTAAAATTGTAACGCAAACCTATATAGTCTCGCCAGAAGGAAGTCAAAAGTTTAATGTTCCAGTAGTATCAATAAGCGTTGACGAGAATAAATTTTTTGATTATAATGATGGTATCTATGTTGCGGGTGTAGATTATGATAATTGGAGAGTGGCTAATCCAGATATTGAGGCTTTGTATTATTCAGAGTCAAATTATGATAGATCTGGCGAAGCTACAGAACAAGTTGGACATTTTAATTATTTTGTAAACGGAAATGAAGTTTTAAATCAGCAAGTTGGAATCCGTATCAATGGAGGCGGTTCTCGTGCTTTTCAAAATAAGTCGTTACGATTGTACGCAAGACCAGAACTTGGAGCAGCTACATTTAATTATCCAATTTTTTCCGGTGAAAGCTATAATAGTTACAAACGATTAGTATTGAGAAATTCTGGGAATGATTTTTTTAATACCTATTATAAAGATGCATTTACTCATGAATTAATTGAGAAAACAGGTCTGGATAATCAGGCATATCAGCCATCGGTTGTATTGTTAAATGGCGAATATTGGGGAATGTTAAACATTAGAGAACGAATGGATAGACATTATTTCGAAAGAAAGTATGGCATTGTTGAGGCTGACATCGAAGTTATTGACGATGGTTATCAGGTAGATGAAGGAAGTGGTGACCATTTCGAGGCGATGTTTTCTTATTTAGAAAATAATTCATTGGCAGATGTTTCTAATTATAATTACATTAAAACACAACTCGATGCCGATAACTTCAGAGATTATTTTATAACCAATATTTTTATTCAGAATACGGATTGGCCAGGATGGAATACTCTTTTTTGGAGAAAAAATACCACATTTAATCCGCAAGTCGCTTATGGAAATGACGGACGATGGAGAACAGCAATCAAAGATACTGATGCAGGTTTTAGTTTAATGCTTGATATTAATGACCATAATACATTAGAATTTGCTAC
>NZ_JACTAC010000107.1 GCF_014486675.1 Flavobacterium macrobrachii | reverse complement strand
ACCTAGCACTTCTCCGCGGCATTAACGTATCGGGACACAACATGATAAAAATGGAGGCTTTGAAAAATATGCTGGAAAACATGGGGTTTACTGGAGTGGAAACCTATATTCAAAGTGGTAATGTGTTTGTTTCTAGTGAAGAAGAAAACGGTTCGGCTGTAGGTTTTAAAATCAAACAAGAGATTTATAAAGTCTTTGGACACGATGTTCCGGTGATTGTGGTTACTAAAAACGACTTGGAATTGTGTTTTACAAACAATCCGTTTTTAAAGGAAAAGGAAGTTGATATAAAGAAATTATATGTGGCTTTTATTTCTAAAGAATTATCGAGTTCAGCTATCAATGAGTTAAAAATAAGTCAGTTCAAGCCCGATGAAGCCGTGATTGATGGCAACCGTATTTTTATAAAATATGCGGTTGGTGCAGGAAAAACGCGCTTGGACCAAAAGTATATTGAGAAAAAATTAAACGTAACAGCAACCATGCGAAACTATAACACGGTGAGCAAATTGTTAGAAATGTATCAAGAGAAAATTGAATAATAAACTGTAAATTAGCCAATAAATACTTAAAACATGAGTGGTAAAAGCACTTTTAAAAGTTCTATTTCGGGCATTGATTTTCCGGAACACGATAGAGTTTGGGGAAAATCCATCCGAACAGCTATTTTTGATTTGATAAAAAATGATTATCCCGATTTTGATATAAAAGGATGTATTGCTACTAGTGAACTCAATTATTATAGAGAAAAATACATTACTAAGTTTTTGCAATCCGAAGTAGGTGAGCTAAATGATTTGCATAAAAATGTTATTCAATCACTTTCAGATGATAAATCGTTTGTTTTGAAAGTAGAAGATAATGATGACAATAGGACATTTGGGCAAGTAATAGCAGATAAGGTTGCTTCATTTGGCGGAAGCTGGACTTTTATCATTTCATTTTTTATTTTTATAACACTGTGGATTGGTTCTAATGTTTTTCTATTGTTCAATAAAGGTTTTGATCCATATCCGTTTATATTACTCAATT
The DNA here is from genome assembly GCF_014486675.1 of Flavobacterium macrobrachii. Taxonomy (GTDB): domain Bacteria; phylum Bacteroidota; class Bacteroidia; order Flavobacteriales; family Flavobacteriaceae; genus Flavobacterium; species Flavobacterium macrobrachii. The sequence goes on along the minus strand of NZ_JACTAC010000107.1, from coordinate 5,672 downwards.
TAATTTTATCGTGTATTGCTGCTTTACAAGCACCTGTAATCATGATGAGTCAAAACCGTCAGGAAGAAAAAGACCGTGAAAGAGCCAAAAAAGATTATATGATTAATCTAAAATCGGAATTAGAAATTAGGATGTTGGATGAAAAATTAGACCACTTAATTATGCATCAACAACAAGAATTAATCGAAATTCAAAAAGTACAAATAGAAATGATGAGCGACATTTTGGAAAGGATAAAGAAATAGTTTTAATTAATTTTTAAACTTAAAGTACTACTTTTGTACAACAAAAAATGGATGATTTCTCTCCAAAAGAAGGAATTGATATTTTATTACAAATCTGTAACGAGTTCAGATTAAAAATTAAAAAATTATGTCAGTTTTAGAAAAATTAACTTCCGCCGACGCTATTGCATTAGAAGACAAATATGGTGCGCACAATTATCATCCGCTACCAGTAGTGTTGAGTAGAGGTGAAGGTGTTTATGTTTGGGATGTTGAAGGAAAGAAATACTACGATTTTCTTTCGGCTTACTCGGCAGTAAATCAAGGTCATTGTCACCCAAAAATTGTTGGTGCAATGATTAATCAAGCACAAACGTTGACGTTGACTTCACGTGCTTTTTACAACGATAAACTTGGTGTTTATGAAGAATTCATCACAAACTACTTTGGTTTTGATAAAGTTCTCCCAATGAATACTGGAGCAGAAGCAGTAGAAACAGCTTTGAAAATCTCTAGAAAATGGGCGTATGAAAAGAAAGGAATTCAAGAAAACCAAGCTCAAATCATTGTTTGCGAAGGTAATTTCCACGGAAGAACAACGACTATCATTTCGTTTTCTAATGATGAAAATGCTAGAAAGAATTTTGGTCCATACACCGAAGGATTTATCCGAATTCCATATAATGACATCGATGCTTTAGAAAAAGCACTCCAATCGTCAAACAATATTGCTGGATTTTTAGTAGAACCAATTCAAGGCGAAGCAGGAGTTTATACTCCAGCAGAAGATTATTTAGCAAAGGCAAAAGCTTTGTGTAAAGCCAATAACGTTTTATTCATTGCTGATGAAGTTCAAACAGGTATTGCTAGAACGGGTTCAATTTTGGCAGTTTGTGGAAACTGTACCTGCGAAAAAGCTTGTGAAAAACAAGCTACTTATGTTGCTCCAGATATTTTAATTCTAGGAAAAGCTTTGTCTGGCGGTGCTTATCCTGTTTCGGCAGTATTGGCAAATGATGAAATCATGAATGTTATAAAACCAGGACAACACGGTTCTACTTTTGGTGGAAATCCAGTTGCGGCTGCGGTTGCTATTGCGGCATTGGAAGTAATTAATGAAGAAAACTTATCTCAAAACGCGCGCCGATTAGGAGCAATTTTCAGAGAAAAAATAGGAGAGTTTGTTGCCAATTCAAACATTGCAACGCTTGTTCGTGGAAAAGGTTTATTGAATGCCATTGTGATTAATGACACCGAAGAAAGCGATACGGCTTGGAATATCTGTATGAAATTAGCAGAGAATGGTTTACTAGCAAAACCAACGCATGGAAACATCATTCGTTTTGCTCCGCCATTAGTTATGAACGAGGAACAATTACTAAATTGTATTTCGATTATCATTAATACGTTAAAGGAATTTGAGAAGTAAAAACTCAATTCATTAGAAATAAAAAAACCGTCTCGTTATAACAACAAGACGGTTTTTTTATGGTTAAAAATTCAGGTTTATTGTCCCATTATTTCTCTCATTTTTTCTTGTACAGCTTGTGGATCTTGCATTCCTTCTAAACCAAAAGTCATGATCATCCAAACAGTTAAAATTAGATAAACTACATTTAATACAATTCCAATAATAGCTAATATTCTACCTATGTTTAAGTTTGAATAGTTAGTGTAAGCTTGTGGATTGATAGCATATAATGCTTTGTCTTTGTTTGCTAAAAATAATGCTACAATTCCAAGAATTAATCCTAAAACTCCATAACAACAACAAGTTATGATAGAAAGAATTCCTAGGATTAAGACGGCTGTTGCATTTGGTAGTTTTTGACCCGTTTCAAAATTGTTAAAGTTTGATTGTTCCATAAAATAAAAGATATAGTTAATAATTGGTTAAACGATAAAAATAGGAAACTAACATAATTACAGCATTGGTTATGGCTAAACCAATGATTACTTTTTGGTAATTTCGAGATTTGTCAATAAAATGAAGTGCTAAAACAATGAAAAATAAAAGCGTTGTAAAAATGGCTGGAAACATATTAAAAGCGCCAACAAAATCGCCTTTTACTAAAAGCATCAAAGAACGCTGTGTTCCGCAACCGAAACATTCGATGCCAAAAAGCTTTTTGTTCATACAAGGCAACATATATTCTTCCATTGCTACTTTCTTTTAAAGAAAGAACAAGTTTACAAATTATTTTTTCAATAAAAAATGGTATCGCTGTAAAGTTTCTTATTTTTGAAATAAAAAAAGCATGTTTCAAGTTGGTGATAAAGTTTCAGTTTTAGATGATGATATCGATGGAGTAGTGGTTTCTATTAAAAATCAAGAAGTTACTATTGAAACTTCGGATGGATTTTTATTAACTTTTCATACAAATGAATTAATTAAAACTGGAAATTCAGCAGCAATTGATTTTAATTTCAGTAAAGCCAAAGTTATTAGCGAAAAAGAAGTCCCAAAACCAAACTATAGTAATAAGGAGAAAAAATCCAAAAAAGAAGTTCCCGTTCCTGATTTTGATTTACATATCGAAAAATTAGTAAAAAACTATAAAGCAATGAGCAACTATGATATTTTAACCATTCAAACGGAAACCGCTAAAAAGTATATCGATTTTGCTATCAGAAACCGAATTCCAAAAATTGTTCTAATTCACGGTGTTGGCGATGGTGTTCTTAAATCTGAAATCAATTTTATGCTTGGTCGATATGATGGTGTTACGTTTCAAGATGCTAATTATCAAAAATATGGTCTTGGTGCAACAGAAGTGTATTTCAAACAAAACAAATAAAAAAAATCCCGAGTACCAATCGGGATTTTCATTTTTCAAAAACTAACTAATTATAATAAATTAAATTTATTCTTAAGCTACGCTGCTTTCTTGACCAACGATTTTTTTCAATACTGTTTTGATTAATACTTTGTTAGTAGTAATTCCAGAGTTGATTAATTGTTTTCTTCCAAATGATAAAGTTCCTTTTTTTGCTGTAGAAGTTTTGTTAACACTTCCTACGAACCAAACAGCAAACTCAGTAGTTGATGCAGCAACAGAATTTTCAGTAGAAACCATTTCAGTAGTTGGTTCAACAATAGAAACTTCATTTTTAGTTTCTTGACCAAATACAGTTGAAGTTGATAAAAACATAACTACGAATAAAACAAATAAAGTAACGATTGAGTTTCTTTTTGAAGTATTTGTGTTTGTTGTTGTCATATCTTTTGTTCTTAGTTTCTGTTTTAATTCTGAACCAAAACTACGTCGATGATGCAACGAGGTGAAAATTTTTCGATAATTAACCCCAAAAGTCGTTTAAACGACAAAATCAATAATATCAAGGGTTTTGAGCGTTTTTTTAGTGCAGTTTATCTATAAAATGTTAAAAAAACGTGTATTTCATCGATGAAATTCCAATAATTTCTATGAACTGCACAAATCAAAATAGAAACTACTTTTAAAAACATAGAAAATGGTATTTTCTTAGTAAATTGCGTCATAATAAATTTGTCACATGAAAGTAGATCAAAAAGGACATACCACTACCATAAAGAATACACAGTTTAAAACCGCTGAATTCATAACTAAACTTACGCATGAATACAACAGCTTTAAAAATCAAAACCTTATAATTGATTTATCGACTGATAAAGAAATTGTTATGGAAGATGTAAAATCATTTTCTGAACTGATAAAAAAACATAAGAAGAATAAAAAATCATTCGTATTAGTAACCGATTCTATTGATTACAACAAAGTTCCAAGCAGTATAACATTAGTTCCAACGCTTTTAGAAGCTCATGATATTATTGAAATGGAAGAAATAGAACGCGATTTAGGTTTCTAAAACAACCATGAAGTTAACAATATTAGGTTGCTATGCGGCAACACCACGAACCATTACTAATCCAACATCGCAGGTTTTAGAAATTAAAAACCGAATGTTTCTCATCGATTGTGGCGAAGGAACTCAAGTGCAACTTCGCAAAAACAAAATCAAATTCTCGTCCATCAATCATATATTTATTTCCCATCTTCATGGCGATCATTTTTATGGATTAGTAGGCTTAATTTCAACCTTTATGTTGCTAAATCGTCAAACCGATTTGCACATTCACGGACCAAAAGGCATCAAAGAAATCATTCTGTTGCAGTTAAAATATTCCAATTCCTATACAAGTTACAATTTATATTTCCACGAATTAAGTGCAACCGAAAGCGAAATCATTTTTGAAGACGAAAAAGTAATTGTAAAAACCATTCCGTTAAAACACCGAATTTATACCAACGGATTTTTATTTCAGGAAAAAATTGGAGAACGAAAACTAAACATTGACGAAGTTCAAAAACACAACATCGAAACCTGTTACTATCAAAATATCAAAAACGGAAAAGACATTACGCTTGACAACGGAACGATTATTCCAAATGCTGAATTGACTTTTGATCCGCCAAGACCCATAAGCTATGCTTTTTGCAGCGACACCATGTATGACGAAACCATAATTCCGATAATTCAAAACGCTGATATTCTGTATCACGAAACCACTTTTCTTGAAACCGAAGCTGATAAAGCCCAAAAAACCATGCACAGCACAGCAAAAGAAGCAGCTAAAATTGCCCAACTTGCCAGCGTAAAAAATTTAATTTTAGGACATTACAGCACACGATACGATAATATTGAGCTATTCAAAGAAGAAGCACAAACCATTTTTAAAAACATAGAGTTGGCAGATGACGGAAAGAGTTTTGAATTTGATTAACTTTTTAAATTTAAAAAATGAAAGACCTTAGCAACTACAGAAAATCATACGAAAAGAGCGAACTTCTAGAAACTAACATTCCCGAAGATCCAATCAATCTTTTCAACCGTTGGTTTCACGAAACCGAAGAGTTTAGCACTACAGAAGAAGTCAATGCCATGACAGTTTCAACCATTGGTTTAGACGGATTTCCAAAAAGTAGAGTAGTGCTACTTAAAAAATTCAACGAAGAAGGTTTTATTTTTTATACCAATTACAATTCCGAAAAAGGAAAAGCAATACTAAACAACCCAAACGTTTGCCTATCCTTTTTTTGGCACAGTATGGAACGACAAATCATTATAAAAGGTATAGCCGAAAAAACTCCTGAAATAATTTCGGATAATTATTTTGCTTCACGACCAGATGGAAGTAAACTTGGAGCAATAGTTTCACCACAAAGCGAAGTTATTCCATCCAGAGATTTTTTGGACATTAAATTAAAAGAGTTAGAAAAAGAATTTGAAAACAAAGAAATCCCAAGACCAGAAAATTGGGGCGGATTTTTAATTCGACCAATAGAAGTAGAGTTTTGGCAAGGAAGAGCAAACCGACTTCACGATCGAATTAGATATAAACTCGAAGACAATTTCAATTGGAAAATAGATAGATTATCGCCTTAATATCTATAGATTTTTATTTTT
>NZ_JACTAC010000106.1 GCF_014486675.1 Flavobacterium macrobrachii | reverse complement strand
ATATACCCAGTTATCTGTTGGTATTGGTTCAATGTTAACATAATAATCATTTCCATTTTCCACTTCCACAAAACCATACAAACTTGTGTTATAACTTGTATGCCTTAATCCATAAGGATAATAATGATTCTCCTCCAATATTGTCACAAGAGATGGATTATCTATATCAAGAGAAGAATTTTTAGCAAAACTCAATCGAACATTACCTAAGTGGTCTTTGTATTGATAAGCATAATTAAAATACTTAATACCTCCTCTTCCATAAATCACACTAACATAGCCTTCCGCATGTGGAAAAAAGCTCAAGTAACCCTCTGTATACTGAAACCCGTCCATATAGTCTGTAGTGACGGTCTGCAAAGTATAAGGCTGTTCATTAACAACTTTCTTTACCTTTTGACCCACGGCATTGTAAAGATAAGAAATACTTTTCCCTCCTGCAAAAACAATTGAAATTGGCAAATTCAAATGGTTATAGGTAATAAAAGTAATTTGCTTGTTTTGGTCTTTCTTTAAATTACCAAAATCGTCATATTCATAATCATCATCAGCATCGGTAATACCATTACTGTCATCCTTAAAACCTTCTGGATGGTTACTGCTATCCAATACTTTCATCAATTGATTGGGCTTGGCGGGATGGTAGGTGTACGTCAAATCATCGATCTCAATAGCAAAATCATTCGTATCCAAATCACCATTACGCCACAATCCTTTTATATTTCCATTTTTATCATAAATTAAACTTTCATTATAACTGTTTCTTAATGGTGAAGAATTTTCTGGTCTCTGATATATGGCATTCTTTAATCGGTTCAGTTCATCATACTGATAACTGTATTTACGCTTCACATCATCACTACTCGTGCGCCAGTAGGTTTCTGATATGTTACCGTTATACAATGCTTTGCCTGTGTAATTGGTAGCGTTTTCTACTTGGTTATAGTTCAACTTAAACGCAAATATTTTTTATTCTTTGAAGCGAATGGCTTGCGTTCTTTTGCTATCCGTTTTCCCGCTGTTCATTTCAATCTCTGCGAGGATTTCCACTTCCATCGGGGCTAAAAATGATATCATTTGAATTCTTGATATTTCCATGCCCTAATTTGATACACGTAGCAAAATCAAATCCTTATTTTATGCGTTCTAACAAACTATCAATCTTCAAAAGATATATTTATACAACAAAAAAAACAGCATTTAGTTTTTTACGCTAAACACTGTTTTTCAATGATTTAATTTTTGTTTTTAGCTTATGTCCTAATTTGACACATTACCCATCTGTTACATTACCTAAATTTGATACATTATCCCATTTATCAACATTTTATTAGGCTTCCAATAATTTTTCATTAGATTTATTAAATCATCAATCTCTTTTGCTGAACTAAAGAACTTATCGTTTTCAGGTAAAGTTAATATGCAACTATTTTTATTAAATGACTTATCTCCATAAGCTCCTATATTAAAGTTTATTTGAGCCGACTCACTGTCATTTTTATTTCCAGACCAATAAGATATTCTTGCCCCTAAATCTTCGAATTTCTTATCCCACTTCTTTTCTAAATCTCTTTTAAAATAATCCTGATTAAAATCTACTTGATTATTTATAGCTTCTTTTTTACTATTTCCTTTTTCATACCAGTGACCAAATAAATCATTGTTATAAACCCTTAACAATAATAAAAAATCATACACTTTTTTTGAACATTGTTCTATGGTCGTTTTTTCTTTAGATAGCCATATTGCACTTATAGACTCTACTTTTTTTTCCATGTGTTATTTTCTTGGAGTATGTATTAATTCTATTCCTTCTATATCGTTTTTCTTAAACAACTTTTGTGTTGCTTCCATTACCTTTTTATTCTCAAAATGCCATTGTATTTTTATCCCATCAGCAGCTTTAAGCTGTCTATTTGCTTGATCTATTAAACTATCAGCTCCTTTAAACCAATTTTTAAAATTACCATCTTTTCCCACAAAGTTTCCCATGCCAGATTTTGCATCGAGTAAAACTCCACTATCAGTTATACCGTCAAATTTTACACCGTTTAACTTGAAACTTTGAGAAGCATCAACTCCAGTTATTTGTTTCTGAAAACTTGAAGCTGCATCACTCATATTTTCACCTGTATCAATCCACTTCCCTGATTTAAAAACATCACCAACTTTTCCAGCAACTCTAAATTCGGATAGCATAAACAACCCCAGCACCCTACTTCCCCAACCAAGTTTTTCTCCAGTCATTAAGTCACTTCCTGTGAAAGTTTCTACAAAACCTTTAGCGTCTCCAACAACTGGAGTAATGTCTACTATTGTTGCCTCTGCTTGACTTGGCGCTTCATTTCTCTGATATAGCTTATTCCATGTTGTCGGTGTAACACCAGCACTTTTAGCAGTAGGTGTATAAACCATCCAGTAAGCTGGACCAGTTTCAAGTCCTTCCAACTCATTATACATTACTACTTTGTTTTCGGAAAAAGCATATGTTGAGTTATATGGATATTTAGCAGCCAGCGGGTCAATATTCATAAATCTACCAATAGCGTAATCATAATTTCTATACTTAAAACTATCCCAGTTAAGCCCCAGCTCATCTTGACGCTCCTGACCTTGATACTTATACTTGTACAGTCCTGCACAACTTTTAACCTCGCGTGAGAGCCTTATTTTATTACAACTCCTATGCTTCCTTCTGTAAGAACGTACCTTTTCATTTTTCCTTGCTTGTCAAAAATAGTTCTTTTTTCTTTCAATTGAAAAAAAAAGAGTTTGATTTTATAGATAATATTTAACGTATTTTTTTATTCGATTGGCACATTATTTGTATTAATCCACTAAAAACCAACACTATGTAAACACTTTTACTCGTTTTTTATTAACCATTAAATATTTAGATCATGAGTAAACAAAAAGGGATTATCAAGTTAGTTGGTAATATTGGCGGTATGAGTTTTTATACTTCCAATGGTGAGTATTTAGCCAGAACCGCAGGCGGTCCGACTAAAGAACGTATTGCAACTGGTTCGAACTTCGTGAGAACCAGAGAGAACAACGCCGAGTTTGGCGGTGCTGCTAAAGTGGGCAAAGCTTTTAGAACTGCGTTAAGCAGTGTTATACAAACAATGGGCGGAAGCACATTGACTGCTACATTAACACGGTTATTTAAAAGTATCAACGCAAAAGCTTCAGGCATAAGAGGTCAACGACCTATCGCCTTGAGTGGCAACAAAACACAGGCTAAAGGTTTGGAACTTAACGAGAAGATAAGTTTTACTTCAGTATTTAACGCACCTTATACCGTTACTTCAGATACTGACCGTGTAGAGATTACTTTTACTATTCCGTCATTTATTCCGATAAACTTTATTAATGCTCCCGCAGGTGCTACAGGGTTTCGTATAGCTGCTGCCGTTGGTTGGCTCTCTGATTATAGTTTTGACGATAGTACGTTAAACTATGAGCCTGATGTTCCGGATCAAAATAGTTTGGGTATAACTGCCTATAGTGCTATTCAACCTATCAACAACACCGGCACAACTATAACTCTGACGGCTACCGCTCCTGGCGGATTGGTTCCTGATGCTGGAGTTAGCGTTATTGCGTGTTTGGGTATTGAGTTTTATCAAAAAGTAGATACCGTTGATTATTTACTGGCTCAAGGTAATGCAATGCGTATAGTGGAAGTTTTTTAAGGTTTAAAACACTTTCTAACAGGTTAAAGCTTTCCGAGTTCGGAAGGCTTTTTTTGTGCTTAAAACGTTTTAAAATGATTATTTCAAGGATAAATTAACTATTCGATGTAGTTGATTTATCCTTTTTTTATCCCCCTGATAAAGTCGGCTTTAGTGGGCTTATGGTGGGCTTATCCTCGGGACATCTACGGGACATCCTCGGCTGAAGTATTAATTATTTTCTTCTTCAATTGAAAAAAAAATCGTTTTTGTTTATCCATTATCCAAAAGCAAGTACAAAACCATCTTCGGAGTTTTCCTGTAGTCGGCTGATTGGTTTAAATTGTTGGCTCGATTTTTTTGGAAGATTGCCATTAATCCAATGTTGTTTTATAATCGGGTTTTCCTTGGCAATCTTCCAAAAAAATGAGCATAGCCTTGTGGCGATTGAACACACAATCTACTTCCCTTTAGTGATGATTTGTGCAAAAAAACGAGCAAAGAAAGACGGCAACCACTGTAGCTGGCTTTTTTGTGAAGCTTTTTTTGTGCAAAGTCATTACTAAATAATTAAATCAATCGTAGTGCGTCGGCAGTAGCGTCGGCAGTGGGTGGGTGCGTTGGAGAGCGGCTATTTTACATAATGAGCTTATAGTTTCAAGGCGAAGCGAACCCAAAGGGCTTGAACTATAATGGCTCATTATGTAAATATAGCTTGGGGTGGCTTTAGCGTCGGGTCAAGGCTCTTGTTTTTTGTGCGTTGGGTGAGCAGCTCTATACTAAACAAATGGTTTTTTGTTGTTTCCTTAAAAATCAATGGTATTACTCAATAAAAAACCATTTGTTTAGTATAGTGCTGTACTTGGGGAAAAACAAGTGCCTTGTGTGGTGGGAGAAGCCACTTGAGCGTTGGGGTGCGTTGGCTGGGTGGGTGCAAATACGTCAGCGAAGCGTTCCTATTTCTTTTATTTGTCTTTTATTTGATTGGGTGTAGTTTATCAATAGCCGTCTTTAAAGCATTTAATCCTGTTTGCCTGTATTTTTCTGTAGTGTCTGGGTGTTTGTGTCCTGCAAAGTGTTGTACTACTCGTAAATCGTTGTTTTTGGTTAGTAAGTTGGCTAATACACTTTGTCTTATGGTGGTTGCTGTGAGCTTCTTTTTGTACTGTTTTTGATAAGTTGTAATTAAGTAATCTACATCTTCGGTTCTGATGGGTGTTCCGAGTTTTCCCAATAGTAATTTATTATTGTCGTTTCTCCACGTTTTTAGCTTGGTTCTGTCGTGGTTGATGTATTCATATAACAAAAGTATTTGTTCTGCTTTTAAAGGTAGATTTCTGTTATTGGTTAGTGCTGTTCCTGTTACTTCTATGGTCGCTTTTTCTAAATCTATATCACTTAATTTTAAGTTTTCTATTTCGCCTATTCGTAAACCTTGATGAACGAGTAAACTCATTATAATTTTGTTTCTCTTGGCCAAAAATGGATAACGCTCTTTTCTAGGATTTAAAAGGCTTTGTAGTTCTTTTTCTGTGAATAAATCTTGTAATTGGATTGGGTTTTCGGTTTTATCTCGTAATCGTATGGCTCTGGCTGGATTGTCTTTTCGTTTTTCTATTTCTATTAAATAATCATAATATCGTTTAATGCAACCTAGCGTAGCTTTTATAGTGGATGGTTGGTAATTATTGCGTAATAATTCAATATACTGCATTACTTTTTGATAGTCGTATTTGTCTGCATTTCTATTGGCTTTTTTGTATTTTTCAATACTGTATAAATAACTTTCTACGGAACTTTCTCTTAAACTTTGTCGTAAAAATTGTTCTAAACTAATCATTGTAATTTGGTTTTTAAAAAATTAATTCGAGTGTAAACCTGTGTTGTTCCAAGCTGTGTGTGTCCTAAAAAATCTCTGACCATTTCTATACTCATTTCATTTTCTAATAGATGTGTTGCGATACTATGCCGCAGGCTGTGTAAACAATAATTTTGATGATCTATTTTTTTTGTTCGTTTGAGTATTCTTTTAAAAGTGATATAGATTGTATTTCCTGTTATTGGGTTTCCTAACTCGTTGATTAAGAAGTTTTGTAGTTTATCTTTTCGGTAGATCTCTATTTGATTGTTATAATTTTTTAAGTCTTTTACAATGCTTTCCGTAAGTGGTATTACTCTACGTTTTTTGCCTTTTCCTTTTCTTATAAAGAGTAGTTTTTGTTCAAAGTTTATATCTTTTACATCCAATAATATTACTTCAGTTCTTCGTAATCCACAGCCATAACAAAGATTTAAAATAGTTGTTTCTAATAGATTATCACAGTTTTGATACAGGGTTTTAATTTCTTCTTGAGTAAATATTATTCGTTCTTTTTTAGTAGGTTGTTTTATTCGTAGATTGTATGGATTTTGTTTAATTGTCCTGGTTCTTTCTAAATAGTCAAAATATAATTTAATAGCTAATAGTTGGCTGTAGATGTGGCTTTCGCTTAATGGTGCTTTTCGCCTTTCACTTGTTTTGGTTTGTAGATAACTGTAATAGTTTTTAATATGGCTATCGTTTATTTTTTGTGGATTTTCTTTGCTGTAGTTGAGTAAATTTTGTGCGTATTTCGGATAATTATCTACTGCATTTTTGCTATAACCCAAGCCCTGTAATTCCTTTCTAAAATTAAATACACTGTCGTCTATTATCATCTATTATGTTTTTGAGGTTGTACTTTTTATTTCGACCGAACGCAAGGTTTAGTTTCAGGTTTAAAGTTTCAGGTTCAGTGTTTTACGTATAATCTAGTGTTCGTTTGGTGTTCGGTTAGCGTTCGTTAGTGTTCGGTTTTAGCTGTTGTATTTGCTTTATAAAATGGTCTTTTAGTTTTTTTCTAACGCTCTGTATATCGTCAAAGTGGAAGATTTTATATTTATAGCCTTTGTTGCCGTGTCCGTATTGTTTGATGTATTCTAATTGTACCAATTGATTGATGTAGTATTGCAGTTGTGTCTTTTTAAATCCTGTGGCTTCCATTGCTTCAAAACGTGTAAAATCATCGGTTTTAAACTTCTTCTTCAGCTTTTCAAAAAACTGTCGCAAGCTTCCATCAAGTTCATCTATTTTTAAAATGATGCTTTCAAAAAGTATTTCTACTGCATTCTCTATATCCACAATCTCTGTAACTATTTTGCCTGCGGAGGCTCTCCG
>NZ_JACTAC010000105.1 GCF_014486675.1 Flavobacterium macrobrachii | reverse complement strand
ACGGTATTGAAAATTTTAGAAGCATTCAGAAAAGGAGAACAAAACGAAGCTTCTTTTTGGATAAACTATAAAGACCGATTAATATACATCCGTTATTTTGCTGTTCGCAATTCAGAAAAAGAATACAAAGGAGTTATTGAAATGTCACAAGACATAACCGATTTTAAACAAATTAATGGAGAAAGAAGATTGCTAGAATGGAGCTAAAAAACATAAAAATAAATTACAAAAATTTCTATTATCCACCAGGAGGAATCTTGATGTGGATAATTATTTTTTTAGAGCTTTTTACCTTCGGAATGGCACTTGTTGCGTTGGTTTTTAGTGCAAAAGAAAATCAACAACTTTTTCACGAATCTAGTTTGCACCTTAATAGAACTTTTGGAACTATTAATACATTTTTATTACTTGCAAGTGGTTTTTTTATTGCAAATGCGGTTCATAATTTCAAAGAAAAGAATTTTGAAAAAGCTTCTTTTCAGTTCAAAATTACAATGGTTGGAGGTTTGCTTTTTATTGTATTAAAAAGTGTTGAATATTATATAAAAATTGAAGCTGGTTATTTGTTAGATACCAATAGTTTCTTTACATTTTATTGGCTTTTAACTGGGTTTCATATAATTCATGTTGTGGTTGGCTTGGTCATATTATTTATTTTAAACCGAAATATTACAAAAACATCCATAGAAGATGTTGAAGCTTCTGCCGCTTTTTGGCACATGTGTGATTTGATTTGGCTATTGTTATTTCCTGTTTTATACCTTATTTTTTAACTATGAAAAAGGAACTAACATATACGTTCGCATTATTACTATTGTTGACATTTGCTACTTTTTTAATAGTCAATCTTCCCTTAGATTCTTTCATAAAAAAATGCTTAATTCTAGCACTATTCTCAGTTAAGTTTTTATTAGTTGCATTTCAGTTCATGGAGCTTAAAAAAGCGCATTCTTTTTGGAAAATTTCAACGATAACAATTTTAATCATTATCAATTTAATCATAATTATTTCATAATAAATAAAACCATGATTGAAATCATAAAATTAGAGAACTAAAAAATAGCACTTTGCAAACAAATTTAAAAAAATGGAAAATCACATTTATAATGTAAACTTAAAATGGGAAAGCGACAGAAAAGGGCTTATCTCATCTCCTGAATTACCAACAACAATTGAAGTGGCAACTCCTCCTGAATTTGACAAAGGAATGCCCAATATTTGGTCGCCTGAACACTTATTTACGGCTTCTGTATTGAGTTGTTTTATGACAACTTTTTTGGCAATTTCAGAATATTCAAAATTAGATTTTATTTCTTTTGAATGTAGTTCTGAGGGGATTCTTGAAAAGATAGAGGGTAAATACTTAATGACTAAAATAATTTTAAAACCAACATTAACAATTGCCGATCTAAACAAAATAGAGAAAGCACAACGTGTTTTAGAATTGTCTGAAAAAGCATGTTTGATTTCAAATTCAATCAAAAGTGAAGTTATATTGAAACCAACAATCAATATTGAAAATTAAAATTTATTAATGGAGACATCCAAAAAATATTTACTTTTCCTATCGCTACTAATTAGTCTTTTTTTAGCGTATAACTTTATTATTTATACTTCAAAAGAAGATTATGAAACAATTCATCTTTCCGAAAAAGCGTTACAAGGTGAATCCATTTGGTTAAAAAAAAATTGCAATTCTTGTCATCAATTCTATGGTTTGGGCGGTTATCTTGGTCCTGATCTTACTAATATTTATTCCAAAAGAGATGAAGCCAATATAAAAGCCATGCTAAATAGTGGTGTAAATGCTATGCCAAAATTTAATTTCAAAGAAAATGAAAAAAAAGCTTTAATTCAATTTTTGAAAGAAGTTGACCAAACAGGTTATTATCCAAATAAAGAAGCAAGTATTGAATATAACGGTTGGGTTGAAATAAAAAATAAGCAACATGAAAACAGATAAATATCCGCTCTATTTTATTTATATAGGTTTAATTTCGCTTCTTTTTGGGCTTCTTTGCGGATTATTGGCAGGTTTTCAATATGTAATTCCGAATTTTATTAAAGAAATTTTGCCGTTCAACGCTGTTCGTCCTTTGCATACTCTTTTTGTAGTTTCTTGGATATTACTTTCGGCAATTGGAGGAATTTATTATTATATAAAACCAAGAAATCTGCTTCTTATAAAAGTTCATTTTTGGCTGTTTGTTTTCACAGGAATTGGAATAATTATTTCTTATTTATCAAAGAATTTCGCTGGAAAAGAATATTTAGAGTTTCCAAGTTATTTTTACTTTCCAATTGTAGTAGGGTGGATTTTATTTGGCATCAATTATTATAAAACCATGCTACCTTCATTTAAAAATTGGCCTATTTATTATTGGATGTGGGCAACAGGGATTGCATTTATGATTTATCATTTTACCGAAGCACATTTGTGGTTGTTACCTTATTTCAGAGATCATTTTATTCAGAACATTTCTTTGCAATGGAAATCGGGAGGTTCTTATGTAGGATCATGGAATATGCTGGTTTATGGGACATCGCTATTTGTAATGTCTAAAATAAGTAACGATGATAGTTATGCTAACTCAAAAAAGGCTTTCTTTTTTTATTTTTTAGGATTAACCAATTTAATGTTTGGTTGGGCACATCACATTTATATTATTCCATCGGCTCCTTGGATTCGATATTTGGCTTATGCAATCAGCATGACCGAATGGATTATTTTATTTTCGATAATTTATGATTGGAAAAAAAACCTATCTAAAGAAACGCAAACCAAATTTTTATTAGCATATAGATTGATGATCTTGGCAGATTTTTGGGTGTTTTTAAACATCATTCTGGCATTATTAATTTCTATTCCATCTATCAACTTATTCACTCACGGAACACATATTACAGTTGCACATTCGATGGGTACGACTATCGGAATTAACACTATGATATTACTATCATCAATAGCTTTTATTATCGAATATGAAAATAAATTTACTTTTATTTCAGAAAAAAGAATTAGAAATGGAATTAAAATTTTCAATATTTCATTCCTTTTATTTTGGGTAAGTTTACTACTTATGGGAATTAAAAAAGGATATTGGACTTTCTTTAGTAAGAACGAATCCTTTAACCAATTACAGGATTCATTGCATTGGATTTATATTTTATTTGTCATTTTTGGGCTCGGAATTTTAGTAGGTCTTAATATTATAGTATTTGAATATTTGAAAAACATAAAATCAATTTCTAAAAACAACTCTAATCTTTGGTGAATTTTCAATTCTTGATGAATTAATTTTTAATGAAGAAGAAAGATTTCCCAATGTTTCAACATTGTTTTTAAAATACTGAATATAGTAGTTTCCTTTGTATTCTTTATATTCAAGAAAATGAATCATTTCATTTAATTCAACATCTGAAATCAATTCAGAATGATAAGTAGTTCTTATCTCAAATGGGATTGTACTGGCTAAAAGAAGTTCAAAGGAACTTTCAAATTCGTCAAACAAATTAGACTTTGTAATTGCATTGTAACTAGGCTTTAATGCTTTAAAATCTAATGCAACATAATCTATTAGATTATCTTGTATCAGTTGCTTTACTATTTTTGAGTTCGATCCATTGGTATCTATTTTGACTAAAAAACCTAATGCTTTCACTTCTTTAATTTGCTCGACAATATTTTTATGAATTAAACATTCGCCACCGCTAAAAACTACGGCATCGAGTAATCCTTTGCGCTTTTTTAAAAAAGAAATTGTTTCAGAAAAAGTAATGGCTCCTTTTCCTAAAACAATTTCGGGATTATAACAATACAAGCAACGCATATTACAACCTGCATACCATAGAATGCAAGCTGATTTATTGGGATAATCTAATAATGTAAATGGAGTAATATTGCAAATTGGTTTAGCTAACACTGGTTTTCTCTGAAATGTACACGCTGTTTATGCTCTCCTTTTTTTCCAATATTAAAACTCTCAACTGGGCGATGATACCCCATTACTCTTGTGTAAACCAAACATTTAGTTCTTAAATGTTGATTGTGTTCTAAAATTTCTAACGATTTTGTATTCATTTTGGATTGTTGTGTTTAATTGTTATTTATTGTACTTTCTAATAAAGTTTCATTATCTAATTCCTCCAAAAGTTTTTCATCACATTTTGGACAATACTCGTGCTCACCATTTAAATATCCATGCACTGGACAAACACTAAATACTGGAGTTACAGTTATATAAGGTAATCTGAACTTGGTTAAAACCGTTTTCACAAAATTTTTACAAGCTTCGGACGAGCTAATTCTTTCATTCATATATAAGTGTAGCACGGTTCCACCTGTATATTTGCACTGTAATTCATCTTGCATCAATAACGCTTCAAAAGGATCTTGCGTGAAATCTACAGGAATTTGTGAACTATTTGTATAATAAATATTTTCTCCTTGACCTGCTTGAAGAATAGTTGGAAATCTTTTTTTATCTTCTTTGGCAAAACGATAAGTTGTTCCTTCAGCAGGTGTGGCTTCAAGATTGTAAAGATTACCTGTTTGCTCTTGAAATTCTTTCATTCTATTTCGAATATGGTCTAAAATTTCTATACACAAATCGTTGCCAAAAGGTGTAGAAATATCATCTTTATCATTGGTAAAATTGCGAACCATTTCGTTCATTCCGTTTACCCCAATTGTTGAAAAATGATTTCTAAAATGAGGTAAATACCTTTTCGTATACGGGAATAAACCTCTATCATACATCTCTTGAATAAAAATCCTTTTTTTCTCTAATGTTGATTTAGCAATTTCCATTAATTTATCTAATTGCTCAACAAATGCTTTTTTATTGCCTTCATATAAATAACCTAATCGAGCCATGTTGATAGTAACAACTCCAATACTTCCTGTCATTTCGGCACTTCCAAAAAGCCCGTTACCTCGTTTTAGTAATTCTCTTAAATCTAGTTGTAATCGGCAACACATACTACGAACGGCATTTGGTTTATAGGC
Organism: Flavobacterium macrobrachii; assembly: GCF_014486675.1. Classification (GTDB taxonomy): domain Bacteria; phylum Bacteroidota; class Bacteroidia; order Flavobacteriales; family Flavobacteriaceae; genus Flavobacterium; species Flavobacterium macrobrachii. The sequence continues at coordinate 2,086 of NZ_JACTAC010000105.1, read as the reverse complement.
ACTTTCGTTTTCAACTTTATTGCCTTTTTCATCTAATATGTATTGGCTTCCAATAAAATTTTGGAAATAAGAAGAACCAATTTTTGCAGTGTTTTCAAAAAGTATTTCGGTGTTTTCGCCATTCCAATCAAAATCTTCGGTTATATTTACTGTTGGAATTGGAAAAGTAAATGGTTGACCATTGGCATCACCTTCCGTCATTACTGTGTAATAGGCTTTGTTGATCAAATTCATTTCTTCCTGAAAATGCTCGTAACGTAAATCGGTTGGTTTATCAACTCCACGCTGATTAGCTTTTACTACTAAATCATGATTGAAATTACCTTCAAAGAAATGATGGTTGTTTTTAGTTGGAATCTGATTTTTTAAATCGTCTGGAACAACCCAATCTAATGTTATATTGGTAAAAGGAGATTGTCCCCAGCGTGCAGGAACATTTAGATTATAAACAAAGCTACGAACCGCTTTCAACACTTCATCAAAACTTAAATCATCTTTAAAAACATACGGTGCTAAATAAGTGTCAAAAGAACTAAATGCTTGTGCTCCTGCCCATTCACTTTGTAAAATACCAAGAAAATTTGCCATTTGTCCTAATGCTTCTCTAAAATGTGATGGAGGTTTGCTTTCAACACGACCACGTACACCATTGAATCCATCGTTTAATAATACTCTTAAACTCCATCCGGCACAATAACCTGTTAAACAATCTAAATCATGAATATGGATGTCGCCATTTCGGTGAGCGTAGCCTTCTTCTTTGGAATAGACTTTATCCAACCAATAATTAGCAATGATTTTTCCTGCCACATTATTTACTAAACCTGCATTAGAATAGGACGTGTTTGCATTAGCGTTAATTCTCCAATCGGTTTGTGAAATGTATTCTTCAATGGTTTGTGTGCTGTCAACATAGGTTGTATCATCATTTAATCCTGCTACATGTTCGCGTTGTAATTTTCTTGTATGACGATAAAGCATGAATGAGCGCATCACTGTAAAATACTCTTTTTGAAACAGAGTTTTTTCAATCATATCTTGTATTTCTTCTACAGCCCAAGTATCTTTAATGCCTATGGAAGACATAACACTGTTGAAAATACTTTCATCATAAGGAATAGTGACGCTTTCAAAACTTCTCTCAATAGCATCCTTTATTTTGTAAGATTCAAAAGGCTTGTAATCTCCATTTCTTTTAATCACGAATTTCTCCATAGTATAAATATTTTGTTTCTATGTTTATTTAATTAGTTGAGATTAAGTTTTGTTTCCATTTCTTTTGCCTTTGGAAACACGATGTTGTTTTCTAAATGAATGTGTTTGTGCAAATCTTGTTCAAATTCTTTCAGCATTGCAAAAGTCACTTTATAAGTTTCACATGCATCAGTTGGAGGATTGTAATTATTTGTGAGTTTTGCAATTTCTCTAAATCGTTCTCCTTCTGCATCATGTTCATTCATCATCATTGCAATAGGATTATTTACGGTTCCAAAATGAGGATGCGCAATAGCAGTATTCGTTTTTAAAGCGTAAAACAAGTTTTTTATAAAAGGGAATAGAACCAATTCCTCCTTTTTCATATGTTGAGCTAATTCTCCTGCAGAGGTTTTAAAATGTTCTGTGATTTTAAATAATTCTGAATGACTTTTACCATGCACTTTACAAAGTTTGTCTAGATACAAAAGCAGCGTAACTGATTTTTCTTCAACATAACGATGATGTACTTTCTCAATGTAGTCAATTAATAAGTCAATTGGCCAAGATTTAAAATCTATATCATGTGTTGCTTTCGTATTAAGAATAATATCTATTTCGTGTTGAACTTCAATTGAATCTATCCCTTTTTTGTCACATGCTTCCTCCAAAGTTATATTTCCTTTGCAACAAAAATCAATTCCATATTTTGAAAAAACAGAAGCTGTTCTGTAATCTTCAGCCACCCATTCTCCTATTGTTATGTGTTCTAATATATTCATAATATTGAAATTTAAGTTTCATCAATAATACAACCGTTTTGAAATAAAAAATTATGATTAAAATCATATTGTTTGAATAATTTGAATCGTTTCTTTGAAATTATTATTAT
>NZ_JACTAC010000104.1 GCF_014486675.1 Flavobacterium macrobrachii | reverse complement strand
AAAATTGAGGAGTTTCTATTTTTTTAACTATGGTAATGTGTTAAAAAATCACCTTTTTAGATATTAAATTGCCGTTTTGATCTTTAATTTTAACAATCAATACTTGATTGTTTTTTGTTAAGGTATCAATTCTAAATTCATTTGAATTTACAGCATCTTGATTGAATAATTTTCTTCCTTGTATATCATAAACATTTATTGATTTTATATCAATATTGACACTATTGATGATAATAGAATTATTTGAAACAAATACGGCAACTGCATTAGCATTCAGCGGTTCATCAATACCTAAACTTTCAGTTGAAAAACGCAAAACAAAACGATTATTAAAAATTCCTGCTCCAGTAGAGAATGTATAATCTGATTCATTTAAATTGTGTATTGTTGAGGTAAAAGTATCTTCTAAATAAACTAATTGGCCTTCTTCAAACAAGCCATCCATTTCATCTAATGAAATAGTATATGCTCCTGCTGCTACAACTTTAAGCCCAAGGGGAATGGTGTCTTCTGTTGAAAATGGTAAAGATTTTGCCTGAATTGAATATTCTTCGTTATTTAGCAATGATGTTAAAGCCACTTGTGAATCGTTAAAACACTTTCCATCAAGACGATCTAAATTATTGGATGCTCCTTGCGCATACCCCACCAACATTCTACTATATACGCCATTTTCATTTGTTAAATTTAACCACAAACGATGTTTTTCAACTTGACTAACAGCAGAAGAATTTCTAAAAAACTGATTTTCAAACGAATCGGGAACTCTCATATCACTATTAAATACTAATTGAGTAGTTAATGCTTTTACCAAAAATCCTTGTCCTACTTGAATAAAGCCATTTGGATCTTCACTTGTTGCTGAACCAGTACCTCCCAATTCAGTATAAGTAGCATAAAAAGTCCCTAAATCTCCTGCACCTGAAGTATCGTTTCGTCTTCTCCAAAAATAAAGCGTTCCATCAATATTACTAGCGTTTTCCACAAATAGTGCATCAGCACTAATAACCGTTGGATAAGGGTTTCCTACTAAATTATATCCTTGACCACTAGTATCTAAACTAACATTGATTACACCATTTCTAGGGACACCTACAAAGGTACCTTGCCAAGCTTGCGCTACATTTGGTGATACATTTGCCACGTGATTATTTGGAGCTCGTATAAAGTATCCGTTTCCTGGCTCAAATGTACTTGTCAAAGGGTCAATTGATGAAAAATGATTATCAACAGTATTGTATTCATAAAAGCGAGTATCAAGAGTTGATGGAGAAAACTGTTTTAGTGTTTGAGCTCCTGTAACTGGTGAAGACCACATGGTGTAATCTAAACGAAAAATTTCAGAACTATTACGTAAAACCGTAATTTCTCCAACATTAGCAGGAGCGGAGTCGCTAAGTTGGTACAAATTAGCATTGTTTTGAACAACAAATGATGCTGCGCTACTATTATTAACTATATTTTCAAACACAATAAGATTAAATCCTGAAGCTATAGTATATGAATGCCCTTGATTTAGAGTTAAACTTTTAACTTCAAACATATCCATATTATTACTATCAGAAACATAATCATCATCTAAAATCACATCATGATCAAAAGCTGGTAAAACGCCATTCAGCCAAGCTCCGTTTGACCAAATGGCTACTAAAGTAGGTACGCCAAGAGTAGTTACCGTAATCACATTTGAATTGCTAGTAGTTACTGGAGTGCCACCACTAAGGCCTTCTGCGCGAACTCTGTAATAATAAACCGTGGAAGGATTTAAACCTGATACAAGTTTACTAGTAAAACTACTGGCAACAAATAAATTATTATAACCCGCTAACAGGACTGAAAAGTCACTAAACTCACTTACGTCCAAGCGATATCCTGTGGCTCCAGAAACACCAATCCATCGAGCAGTAAAAAATGTATCCGAAATTCCAGAAGCTGAAGCAGCGACTGGCGGTAATAATGGGTTTGTTGAAAAAGTAACTGCAGCCGTCCAACTGCTAAAAAGCGGTGCTGAGGTACATTTGTAGCGCATGTAAACAGAATAAGTAGTAATTGATGATAATCCAGAGAGCAGAGACGAAAATACGCCATCACCCACTGAACCACTTACTACCAAACCCGAAACCCCACTACCTGGTAAACCTGATGTTCTAACTTCATATAAATAAGCTTCGCCTGGAGCAGAACTTGATGCTGTCCAGTTTAATACCGCGGAGATAGAAGTAATATTATCTACCACTACTCCTGTTGGAGGGTTACATTGAGCAAAACTAAAAACTGTAACGAATAAGTTCGTTAGCAATATAACCGTTTTGATTGTAAATTGATATTTCATAAGATTTAGAATTGTATTTTTAATAAACTATTTTCTTGGTAATCTGTTGTCCATTAGATAATACTATTTTAGCAATAAGTAATTGATTTTTTTGATTTAACCCAGAAATTTTAAACTCATTTTCATTAGCAATAGAATTACTAAAAATTAGTCTTCCACATAAATCAAATAAATCTATCTTTTGGATACCTTCTTGTTTTGCTAAGAAATGTATATCAGAATTAGAAACTGAAATGATAACTGTATCATTAATAGATGAAAATTCATCATTATTTAAATTATTTATTATTACCACTGTATAATCTTCTGCTTCCCCATTAGCAATTGATTCACAAGGTAATGGATACGTTGACGTTTCTGATTGTTTTGTTCTCACCCTCATTATTGTTGAGCCCAGCAACGCTTGAGCTGGTACTGTAATATTTGCTATAACTCCAGAATTAATATTATTTCCACCTGTTACAGAACCTAAAATATATGATTCGCTAACTTCGAACTGCCTATTTTGATTCCAATCAATCCAAGCCATTGTATAATTTGTACCCCCATCAGGGCTAACATTTACAGATAATGGAACTGTGCTTTCTCTTTCTAATTCAGTTTGAATTGCTGTGAAATTGGAATACGCTGGTGAGCCCGAAGACGAATTATTAATTCCTGCTATGGTTACATTATTTATGCCAATTCCATTTTCATTTGCTACTAAAGGGTTACAATAGCAACCTTCTCCTCCAACAAATACAGGAAAATCGAAAATCGTTGAAGAAACGATATCACATGTTGTAGCTCTACGATAATAGGTAGCTACGCTTTGAGAAGTAGTATAAAAAGCATCTGTAGCATTTAGAATATTCGTCCATGGCCCATTATCGTTTGGGGATGATTGCCATTGATATGACAACCCTGATGCTACAGAACCATTTTGAACAGAAAGTGTGAATGAATCTCCCGAACAGTAAGGACCAGCTGAAACTATTGTTTGCCCACCAACTGGAGTTGCGTCACATGGATTTGTTACTGTAAATTGCATGTTAGGTCTTCTTCTGGCAAATAATTCTGGTAACAAGTTTTGGTTGGGTAAGCTGCATCCCACAGGTGAGGTATCATTGGTGTAATTTGCGACAGATACTCGTTCACCAGCTGGAAAATTCTTACTTTGAACAGAAAAGCTAGTGCCAAAATTGGTATTGCTTCTACAGATTTCAACAACAATATTTCGAAATCCATCCCATGCAAACGGTGTGTTTAAATTAAAGGTATACCAGCCCAATTGTGTAATATTTTCGACAGTTGACTCGTAATACACAGGCAAATCATCAACAAGAGTTGGACCCGTTTCAAAGGAACTAGTCATTCCTATTTTAATTTTTATATTTTCTGGCTTTAAACTTGATGGCAACCCTAATTCAGTGATGTTAATTGCCAATTTAATCACATTTCCTGATATGCTAAATCCAGCATCATATAATTCTTCAGCAAAATAAATATATTGAGATCTACTATTTCTGTTAATTGTTGCAAAAGGAGAAACTCCCAAAGTATTATACGACTCTACGCCATTACCTAAGGTAAATGTTTGTTGGGCTTTTATGTCATTAAAGAAAAATATAAAAAGCAACATCATGCATTTAAATGCAATCCCTTTTTTTATAAGTACATTCAATAAAGATATTCTATTCTTAATAAAGTAGTTTTTTTTCATATAGGTAAAATTTATTGTTTAGAGATAATATGCGTTATGGCTCGCCAGTCCGCAAGCTCGTGTCTCCTTTTTATTTATTAGTTTGCGTCCTCAAACATTTTGTTAATGGCGATTTCATAAAAAATTTTATAATGATAATTAATTAAAATATGATTTTTTTTGTAACTGTAACTCCATTATCGTTTTCAACTTGAACTAGTAATAATTGGTTGTTTTTTGCGATGTCTGAAATTAGTATTTCTGAAGTGTCTACATTAGTTTTATTGTAAAGCAATCTTCCAGTACTGTCAAAAATCGTAACAGAATGTATTTGACTAGCAAGCGATTTAACAATAATATCAGAATTATTAGCATAACATAAAACACTATTCTCTGTTTTAATATTAGGATTTAAACTAAGGGCTTCGTTATTAAATCTAAGTTCAAATCGGTTGTCAAAAGTTCCCTGTATACTTGTAAAGGTATACATCCCAGATTTAATATCATGAAAAGTTGATGTAGCATTGTCTAATAAATAAACGGATTGGTTTTCAAAGATACTATCATACTGGTATAAGTTTAAAGTGAATTCACCACTTAAGGTAGTATAAAATCCTAATGGGATACTATCGCTTGGGTTGAATGGCAAAGATTTACCTTGTATGACTAGCTTATCATCACCAATTTTTGTGTAAATTTTTACATCCCCAGACGGTATCATTTTAGTGTCATAACCCCAATCTAGACCATCTGTTGCTCCTTCAACATAACCAACCATTGTTTGATTGAATTTCCCATTTTGATGAATTACTTCAACCCACAATCGGTTTTTTTCAACCTCGTCAGAATTGGTTGCATTATTTCTATAAAATTGTGAATTAGTATATCCTACTATGTTTTTTCGCATATCGTTGTTAAATACAACATTGCCTGACGATGTGCCTCCTTTAACCATAAAACTTTGACCTGCACCTATAAATTGGCCTGGAGGAGTATTATTTCCAGAACTAACCGAAGGAAGACCCACAGATCCCGTAAAATTGTATGTTGCATAGTCATCAGAAGTATAACTTGATATGTGCGGAAAAAGAGGGTTTAAAGCGGCACTCGGAAGAGTGTTGTGTGTCCAATAAAAAATAGCTCCGTCTAGCAAAGTACTGTTGGCTAATAAAAATTTATTAGCATCTACAGCGGAAGGATAAGGATTTCCTAATAAATTCCAATTACTAGAACCCCCTTGTGAAGGCACAGATATAAGACCATTGTTAGGCACACCTAAAAAAGAACCTTGAAAAACAGTTCCAATTCCTGTTGAAGGATACCCATCAGGGGCGCGTATAATATATCCTTTACCAGCAGTCATAGGACTATTTGCTATACCATTGGCCCAAGCTTGGGTTAGATGATTCCAATGATAAATCCTAATTGTTGGTGTTCCCGGCGAGAATTGATAAGGTGTCAGTCCCGCTACCGGAGAGGACCAATAGGTGTAATCTAACATTCGAACTGGTTGCGAATCTCTTTTGTAAAGTATTTTACCTACGTTAACAGCAGCATTATTTTCCTGAATTAAGCTAGCATTATTTTCAAAAATCACGGTGGCAGCATCGTCCACAACTAATTTCTCTTTTAATGAAATAAAATCTCCGCTTCGTACAGTGAACGTTCCAGATACTATTTTTAAGCTACAGGCCTCCATTAGCAAACTTCCATTGACGGTGGTGTCAAAATTTCCTTGAATTCTAACTGGTAAAGCTGGCAACGGGTTACTTCCAAAACTCCAAGAAGTTCCATTCCAGGTATTCACTCCTGTAACTTTCACACCCCAAGACGATCTTGTTCCCGCAACGGTGTTATGATTACAGCCAATATCTCTTTTATACCACATATCTACACCAGCTCTCTCTACTGGAATAGTAGCAGCTGTTTGTCCTGGCAGAGGTAAGTAATTATCATCATCTGCATAAGAATAGTACCATTGATAATTCAATCCCAATGCTTTTTCATCATTAACAACACTTAAAGTAACTGCTTCATCTTTACAAAAATTCTCAGTACCTAATATTGCTTCACCACCAGCCGGAGCTCCAGCACATTGAAAAGTAAAACGAATGTTTGGTCTGAATTTTCTATATTGAGTATTTAAAGGGGCAGATGTATTGAAAGTTGCTGCTGGTCCCGATGTCTGCATACTGCAACCTGGGGTATAATTTGAACCTCCTCCGCCGTTGTTTTGGCTGTAAAGACTTCTTGTTAAAGTCCAAGTATTACTCCCTGAAGGCTCAGAATGAAATCTACCTGTAAATTCGTATCTTCCGGTGCTAAACGAAGTAGATGGTGGTGAATTTCTTGGATCTGCTTTACAAATTTCAACCACTATACTATCGACGCCATTCCAAAGAAATGGAGTATTTAATGGAATTTCTACCCAACCCGCTTGACTGATGGTTAAATTAAACGAGGGTTTCACCACAGTAAGTGGTTCTGGCGTTGATGAACCCGCCCAAGTACAAAAACCCGGTGGCGGCATGGTTATACCCCAAACCGGAATCGCTGGAATAACTGAAACATCTCCATTATAAGTAGCTTTGGTGTGCCCCATACTGATTGTAATATTTTGCATTTGATAGGTATGCAAAGTTGCAGATCCAGTTAATGCGGAAACGTGAAACGCCAAAGAAGAAATTGTCGTATAGCCAGAGCTGTATGCACCCTGATTATTTAACTCATCAGCTTCATATAAAAACTGCACACGACTATCCTTTCTATTCGGCAAGAAAGGAGCAGGCCACATGTTCACTGAAGAAGAACCTATAATTACTGGAGTTGCACCATTTGCTTCCAAAACAAACTGACCGTTTTGGCTATATACATTTCCAGAACAAAAAGCCATGAAAATCAAAATGAACGTTGATTTTTTAAGAAAGCAAAATTTCTTGTTATTTATTGTATTAGTCTTTTTCATAATCTGTAGCATGAATAAATATTAATAAATATATGAAAAATAATTTTAAAGCTTTTAATAAATTAAATGTATTGAATATCAATTAAATAAAACCCATTTCAATTGTCATACTTTATCGTACAAAAGTAATCATTTTATTATATAAAAAATAATTTATCGACAAAATGTTAAAAAAAACAGCTATTGCGCAAAGTAGTAACCGTTAAACGTTATTATGTGCACATGATGGGCATAAATAAAGCAATCTTGTTCTTAGTTTTGTATTCCATTTAACTTAATTTGTTCCTATTATGAATAACTTATTAATAAAAAAATAAAAAATAAATAACGTT
>NZ_JACTAC010000103.1 GCF_014486675.1 Flavobacterium macrobrachii | reverse complement strand
TAAATCGGGGTTTTGTTTTAAATTTCTATCATAATTTGATTTTGTAGCAAATCTTCAAATTTTTCTCTTTCACGAATAAGGTGTCCTTTGCCGTTTTTCCATAGTACTTCGGCTGGCTTAAATCTTGAATTATAGTTAGATGCCATCGAGAAACAATAAGCTCCAGCGTTTTTAAAACATAAAATATCACCTTCGTGGATTTCAGCAATTCTGCGGTTGTTAGCAAAAGTATCTGTTTCACATATATAACCTACAACAGTGTAAAAACGTTCTTTTCCTTTTGGATTTGATATGTTTTCAATAGCGTGTTGCGAACCATAAAACATTGGACGAATTAAATGGTTAAATCCGCTATCAATTCCAGCAAAAACAGTAGAAGTTGTTTGTTTTATCACATTTACTTTGGCTAAAAAATAACCAGCTTCACTCACTAAAAATTTTCCGGGTTCAAATGCTAGCGTTAATTCGCGACCATATTCTTTTTCAAAAGCTAAAAATCGTTTGGTTAATTTTTTTCCTAATTCTTCAATATTCGTTTCGATATCATCTTTTTTGTATGGAACTTTAAAACCGGAACCAAAATCCAAAAAGTCTAAATCTTTGAATTGTTTTGCAGCGTCAAATAAAATTTCGGCAGCATACAAGAATACTTCAATATCCAATATATCCGAACCAGTATGCATGTGAATTCCATTAATATGCATTTTGGTATTTTCGACAATTCGAAGAATATGTGGAATTTGATAAATCGAAATACCAAATTTACTATCAATATGACCAACAGAAATATTCTCATTTCCACCAGCCATAACATGTGGATTGATACGAATACAAACTGGAACTTTTGGGTGTTTTGTTCCAAAATGCTCTAAAACCGAAAGATTATCGATGTTGATTTGAACGCCAAGTGCAGCAACTTCTTCAATTTCTTCAAATGAAACACCGTTAGGAGTAAAAATAATTTTATCAGGAGTAAATCCAGCGTGTAAACCCAATTGAACTTCTTGAATAGAAACTGTATCCAATCCTGAACCCAAATTGTTTAATAATTTCAAAACCGAAATATTAGACAAAGCCTTCATCGCATAATTAATACGAAGCTTTTCCACCTTTGAAAATGCATTGGTTAAGCGTTTATACTGAAATTCAATTTTTTCAGCGTCATAAACATACAATGGATTTCCAAACTCGTTGGCAAGGTCTAATAAGTCTTTTGTTTGCATTATTATTAATGTTATTAAATTTGTGCAAATTTAACTGCTGACTGCGGGAATTCCAAAGAAAACATACTCGATTTCGGGTCTTTCAACGTTATTTATTTTACATTATTGGAAATAATTGTTACCAATGAAATAGTGAATAAAAAAAACAGACTAAATTGGTATACATTTCTTTTAGGTTTAATACTAATTGATTACTTTTGTGACACTTTATTAAAGCAAATAAATTTTCAATATGAACATTCACGAATATCAAGGAAAAGAAATATTAGCTAGTTATGGCGTTCGCATTCAACGCGGAATTGTTGCTAATAGTCCAGTTGAAGCTGTAGCAGCTGCAAAACAATTAACAGCAGAAACTGGAACAGGTTGGCATGTTATCAAAGCCCAAATTCACGCTGGTGGAAGAGGAAAAGGCGGAGGAGTTAAATTAGCAAAAAACTTGCAACAAGTTGAAGAATTGGCAGAACAAATCATTGGAATGCAATTAATCACTCCACAAACTCCACCAGAAGGAAAAAAAGTTCACAAAGTTTTAATTGCGGAAGACGTTTATTATCCTGGTGAAAGTGAAACTTCAGAATTCTACATGTCAGTTCTATTGAACAGAGCAAGAGGAAGAAACATGATTATGTATTCAACCGAAGGCGGAATGGATATTGAAGAAGTAGCAGAACATACGCCACATTTAATTTTTACTGAAGAAATCGATCCAGCTGTTGGCTTACAAGGTTTCCAAGCAAGAAGAATTGCTTTTAACTTAGGTCTTTCTGGAAATGCTTTCAAAGAAATGGTAAAATTTGTTGATGCTTTATACAACGCTTACATTGGCTCTGATGCCTCAATGTTTGAAATCAATCCGGTTTTAAAAACATCTGACAATAAAATCATGGCTGTTGATGCTAAAGTAAATATCGATGATAATGCTTTATACCGTCAACCAAAATATGCAGATATGCGCGATATTCGTGAGGAAAATCCAATCGAAGTTGAAGCAAAAGAAGTTGGATTAAACTATGTTGACCTAGATGGAACTGTTGGTTGTATGGTTAACGGTGCAGGATTAGCAATGGCTACAATGGATTTAATTAAATATGCCGGTTTTGAACCAGCAAACTTCTTAGACGTTGGAGGAACTGCCGATGCAAAACGTGTTGAAACTGCTTTCCGTATTATCTTAAAAGATCCAAACGTAAAAGCAATTTTAATCAATATTTTTGGTGGAATTGTTCGTTGTGACCGTGTTGCTCAAGGTGTAATTGATGCTTATAAAAACATGGGCGATGCAATTAAAGTGCCAATTATCGTCCGTCTTCAAGGAACAAACGCTGAATTAGCAAAAGAAATGATTGACCAATCTGGGATGCCAATTTTATCAGCAGTACAATTCCAAGAAGCAGCTGATCAAGTAAAAGCAGCTCTGTCATAAGATCACAAGTGTTTTATTAAATTTTTCAATTGCCCAAAAAAAGTTTTGGGCAATTTTATTTAAAAGTTATTGATTAAAAAATTAATATTGTAAATACTATATTTGGTAGTTTTAAAAAGTAATCCTTTAAAAATGATAAATGTAACTAAGACTTTTTTCCCTCCGCTAGATGAATATATTGTTCAACTTGAACGTATATGGAAAAATCAATGGTTGACAAATAGAGGTGAACTTGTACAAGAATTAGAAAAAAAAATAAAAGATTATTTAGGTTTAAACTCAATTTTAATTACAAATAACGGAACAATTCCTTTACAAATAGCTGTTAATCTATTAGGAAATAAAGGAGAAATAATAACCACTCCATTTAGTTATGTAGCTACAACAGCTTCGATACTTTGGGAAAATTGTACACCAATTTTTGTTGATATTAATCCTGAATTTTTGACAATAGATGAAACAAAAATTGAAGCTGCAATAACTAATAAAACTTCAGCAATTTTAGCGACACATGTTTTTGGAAATCCTTGTAATGTTCAATATATTGAGCAATTAGCCACAAAATATGGTTTAAAAGTTATATATGACGCTGCACACAGCTTTGGAGTAAGCTATCAAAACAAATCAATTTTTGAATTTGGGGATATTAGTACATGTAGTTTTCATGCAACTAAATTATTTCATACAGGAGAAGGCGGAGCGATTTTTTGTAATGACAAAGTTTTGATGGACAAAATATATTATAGTCATAATTTTGGTCACAATGGTCCATTAGAATTTCACGGATTAGGTATCAATGGTAAAATATCAGAATTACAAGCAGCTATGGGATTAGCTGTTTTTCCTCATTTGGATCTCATTATCTCGGAACGAAAAAAAGTAGTAGATTATTATAACTCAAATCTTAATTTCAGTATTTTGAAAACTATGGTTTTGCGCAAAAATACAATATGGAATTATAGTTATTATCCAATAATTTTTGAAAACGAAACTCAATTGTTGAAGACTCAAAAAGTTTTAAATGAAAATAATATTTTTCCAAGAAGATATTTTTATCCTTCATTAAATAAAGTTAATTATATAGAATATACTGAAATGCCAACTTCCGAAGGTATCGCGCAAACGATTTTATGTTTGCCTCTATCTCATGAATTAGAATATAGTATTTTAGAAAAAATTGTCAGTATAATAAATACTAATTTATGATTATAATAGGTGCTAAGGGTTTTGCAAAAGAAGTATTGGAAGTTTTACTACAGCTTAATTATACACAAAATATTGCTTTCTATGATGATGTAAACCAAATTGGAGATGCATTATATGATAAGTTTCCGATTTTGAAAAATGAAAATGAAGTTAAAGCTTTTTTCGAAGTTAACGGAAATGATTTCACAATAGGAATCGGTAATCCACAATTAAGATATAAATTATATAAAAAATTTATTTCTTTGGGAGGTAACATCGTTTCAACAGTAAGTCCATTTGCTAACTTTAGTAGTTATGAAATTAACATTGGAATAGGTACAAATATTTTGATGAATTCTGTTTTTTCAAGCAGCGTTACTATAGGTAAATGTTGTATAGTTTATTATAATTCTATCATTACTCATGATTGTGAAATTGATGATTTTGTTGAGATTTCTCCAGGAGTAACCTTGCTAGGCAGATGTAGAATCGGTTCATTTTCCAGAATAGGCGCCAATGCAACTATATTACCAGATGTTAAAATAGGAAAAAATGTTACAATAGGTGCTGGTGCTGTGGTAACTAAAGATATTCCAGATAACTCACTAGCCTATGGCATTCCGGCAGTAATAATCAAAAGTTTTGAACCTTTTAATGAAAATGAATGATGAAACTATCTTTTGTTATACCAGTTTTTCGGAATGAGGGTTCGATTTTTCCGACTTATGAAAAAATTAAAAATCTTTTAATCAAATTAAATCTTGATTATGAATTCATTTTTGTTAATGATGGTTCCGATGATAATTCCATTTTTGAGTTAGTAAATATTCACAATGAGGATAATAAAGTAAAAGTTCTATCTTTTTCTAGAAATTTTGGTCAAGTTCCTGCCATTATTGCTGGAATGAAAGAAGTAACGGGAGATGCAGCAATTAGTTTGTCAGCTGATTTGCAAGAACCTATAGAGTTGATTGAAAGCATGATAACTAAATGGAAAGCAGGTAATGAAATTGTTATTTGCCATCGTGTAGATCGAGAAGATAGCTTTATTGCTAACAACACTTCTGCAGTTTTTTACAAGCTGATAAAAATTTCTAATCCAAAAATGCCAAAAGGCGGATTTGATTTTTTACTAATTGATAAAAAAGCATTAATTTATTTTAATGAAATTGATGAACGAAATCGCTTCTTTCAGGGAGACATTTTGTGGCTTGGTTTTAATACTGCATTTATTCCTTATAATCGTTTAAAAAGAACTATTGGTAAATCACAATGGACATTGTCAAAAAAAATGAAATATTTTATTGATGGTTTATTAAATACTTCCTATGTTCCAATTCGTTTAATGTCGTTAATTGGAATTATCATTTCCCTCTTAGGATTTATTTATTCTTTTGTAATTGCTTATAATCGATTTTTCAATAATACACCTTTTGATGGTTGGGCACCCATTATGATTTTAATTTTAATCATTGGTGGTTTAATCATGTTAATGTTAGGTATAATTGGCGAATATGTGTGGAGAACCTATGACGAAACACGGAAACGACCAATTTATATCATAAAAGATAGACTTGTGAAAAATGAAGAAAATAATTGATTTTGTTGCAAATAGGCCAGTTCTAATTACTGCTTTTATTTTTATTATATTTTATTTCATACCTATTAAACCTAAACCTTTTGGTGATGGTGACTTTCATACAGGTACTATTCAACTTATCGAGTATTTATCAAACAATTTTGAAGGAGAGATAAGGGTAAATAAAGGTATGTTGACCTTAGTGTGTTATCTAATTCCTTATGCAATTGTATATCCATTTAAAAATGATTCCTATTTTTTATTTAGTAGTATAGCTTTTAGTTTAATTTTTGTTTGTTTATCAGTTAATTTCATTTTCAAAGCTATTGACTTATTAAAGGTTTCAAACAAACAAAAAGCTATTATAATTCTTTTGCTATCTCTTTTTCCAATTCATATTTATTATGCAATGGGTGTAATAGGTGAGGTTTTTGCGTTTTTTGCATCAAGTTTATGGCTGTATTTTTGGGTAAAAATTTCATTTTCAAAAAATAAAATAAAGCTATCCGATTTTATATTTTTAGGACTATCTTTGATTTTGTTGTATGGCACAAAACCTATTTTTATACCTTTTATTGGGGTTTTTTCAATATACATGTTTTTCTTTAAAAGCCATTGGAGAAATAAATTAGCATTTTTTTTAACAATTGCAATAATTCCTTTACTGATATTTATTGAGTCAAAATCACATAAACATGGACAAGAATTTAAACAATATGCATTTAGGTCTCAAATTTTATGGTCGCGTTATGAGTTACGTGATGAGCCTTTTAATTGGATACCTCAACATGGTAAAGATGAATTTTCTTCAACAGATTATTTAAATAATAGAAAAAAAAGAATTGAATTGGATTCTATTTGTACGGTTAATGGATATGACAGAAATGAATATTTCATTAAATGGGTTTTAAATGATATTGCAGATAACCCTTTGCTTACCTTAAGACAATATTCATTAAAGTTTTTTCAATCACAAAGTTTTATCATTTCACCTTTGATAAAATCTAAGAAAAGTCCTTTTATAAAATATTCTATTCATATTTATATAAATTTAATTAATTTTTTGTTAGTTTTTGTTGGTGTTTTTACCATGTTTAAGTTGCAAAAAGTTAAAAATTACAAGTTGTTCTTTCCATTTTTGTTTTTTTGGGGTTCGGCTTTATGTTATGTTTTTTTGCTACATTCAGAACAGAGATATATGTTTCCTTTTAGACCAATACTAATTTTTTTGTTTGCATACTGGTTTCATATGAAAAATGAAAAAAGTCTTGATTTTAAAGAAACATGATTTGAATGATTAATAATTCTCTGTCTAACAATTAACTATAAAAATCTTAAATAATATTATTTTTTTGATATTATAGTGATGCAGACTTTTCATAGAAATTAATCGAATTCTAATTAAAACCAATCAAATTCTCATTTATCGGTTATTGACAAAAAGTAAATCTTACATTTGTTTGATAGTAGCGATTTTTTTAATGAGAACAAAATACTTTTTAACGGTTTGCTTTAGCCTTTTGATGATGTCGTCTTGGTGTCAATCCACAAAAGTGGATAGCTTGATTTCAGTTTTAGAACGAACGAAAAACGATATCGATAAAGCAAAACTACTCAACACTATTGCCGATACCTATAAATCCAGCAATCCAAAATTAATGCTTCAATATGCAAACGAAGCGTTGACACTTTCCAAAAAAATAAATTTTACCACTGCCGAAGGAAATGCGTTACTTAATTTAGGAAACGTAAATATCATTTCGGGAGATTATGCAAAAGCATTAAACTTTTTTGCCGAAGCACAACATCTTTTTGAAACCATTTCGGAGAGAGAAAAACTCGAAAATAAACAAGGTTTAGCCAAAGCATTAGGAAGTATTGGCATCGTATTTTCCGAGCAAAGTAATTATGGAAAAGCGTTGCAATATTATCTAAAATCGGTAAAAATCTACGAAGAAATCAAGGACGAAGAAAAATGTGCCAAACTATACAATAATATTGGTGTAGTTTATCAAT
>NZ_JACTAC010000102.1 GCF_014486675.1 Flavobacterium macrobrachii | reverse complement strand
TGCGCTACTGCCTCATCGCACTAGGTAAGTAGTTGCATTGTTTTTTTGAGTATAGAAAATAGTTTATGTTAAATCGATTTGCCTATGGTAAAAACCATTTTCTATACCCAAAAAAATCAAATAGTAAGAAATGGTCACTAAGTACAATTCCAAGAAAAAAGACCATTACGTTTGACCATTAAAAACAATAAAAACTTCAAACGAAAGAGTATAAATTTTCAAAACAAAAAAATAATTGGTATGGAATTTTATTTCTTTTTTCTGTTTTGAAAATTTATACCCTTTCCGAGGACATCCACTATTCTTAACAACATCCCAAAATCAGTTTTAAATGGAACATTTTGGCTTTCGAGGAAAAATAAAAAAATAAATAAAAGAAAGTAAAGTTAAGTTCCGGTTTCAAGAAAAACAAGTTCAAGCCCTTCGGGTTTTAGAAAAAATCTCCACCCAAAACGGTTCGCAACAACATTTATTTCCGACTTCACCTCCACTTTTCCGATGATGTATCGGGTAGTATTTTTTCTAAAAAACTTGTTTTTCTTGAAACCTCCACTTGAAGGACGACTTTCTTTTTTTTCTTTTTTTCTTTTAAAAATTTTATGTGTGGCTTGTGGTAGCGAGGCACATCATCTAAAAAACCGAAAGTATGCCAAATTTCATTATCAAAACGCACCGAAAAGATACTGTTTACGCCAGACCATGTTTATTCATACTCAACAAAGGACTGAACAGCGGAAAGCCACAAAAAACACCATTTACTAACAGCTTTGTCGTGATTTTTCAAAACGAAGAAGATTGCGAAAATATCTTTTGGATAACTTACAGTCTTTGGCAGTCCAAATTTTGGCACAGAAACCTTTGTGGTTCTGTCATTCCGTTTCTAAGAATGGGTGATTTCATCAGAGAATTTTCTGCAAAAGCCGAGGAAATGCTACAAGATTTTGAACAACATAAAAAAGATGTTGAAACACTTCGCCTTTTGGAACTCAAGGAAAAACAATTTCATCAAAATATCAATCTTATCAACGATTTGAAGCGAGTAATTCTACATCGCTATCATAAAAAATGAAGTCTTATTTTAAATCGATAATCATGAAACTATTTATTTTGTACCAAACAGACAAATGGAAATCCAAGGCATCAAGAGTATGTTTTGGGATATTCGACACCAGAGCCAAAGCAATTGATTGTGCCAAATGGCAAGAACTTTATAACTTTAATTCGGAAGTTGTAGTGTTAGAAGTAACACTCAATTTATTTGAAGAGGTTTAAAAAATAAATGCCTAGTCAATATTGACTGGGCATTTTGCTACACATTAATAAAGTTTAAGTCATTCTTCAGATGAAGTTTCCATGTAAACCAGGATGTTTGAAACCAACTTCCTTTTTTTTCTTTGATAAAATTAAATCGCTTACTTGGTATCAAAACTTGAACTCTGTTTTTTTGGAACATTTCGCTTCGCTTTCTACCTTCTAATGTTGTTATAGGCAACAGCATCATAAAAGGTTTATCCAATTCAAAAGCACGTTTCAAGAATTGATCTTTCAAAGAATAAGGCGGATTTGTAATAATCAAATCATACTGTTGAGGTTCGTATTCAAAAAAATCTAAACCATCGTTTAAGTGTGATCTTATGACTTCAAAACCATTAGCTTTTAAAACATTGACAATTTCGCTATTCTCAATTGCGGTACATTCCCAAATTATTTTAACCCCATCTGGAATATAAGGAAGAA
The DNA here is from genome assembly GCF_014486675.1 of Flavobacterium macrobrachii. GTDB lineage: Bacteria > Bacteroidota > Bacteroidia > Flavobacteriales > Flavobacteriaceae > Flavobacterium > Flavobacterium macrobrachii. The sequence continues at coordinate 5,750 of NZ_JACTAC010000102.1, read as the reverse complement.
TACATTCTACAGCTTCTTTAGGCGTATATAATTCATCAAAAGCACCTCTTTTTATATAATCTATTTTATTTTGTATCATACAAGTTATTTTTTAAATGAAAAAGCCCATTCCATCAGGTTTGGGCTTTCATTTGTTTAACCCAAAGGTCACCACAACTAGAGTTAAACTTTATTTTTTGTGCTTCTTATTTATGCTTTTAAGCAGTAATGAAATCGTAAAACTGACAATTGCTCCAACAGTAGCCAAGACAACCGTTTTTGCTATATCATCAGAAGAAAGATTAGGAACAATGCTTAAAAATGTACCTCCAGCGGTTCCCATCAATGTGGGATTATTTGCTGTCATCAGTTGTAGTTAGCTGACTTGCAGCCGACAAAACTCCGCCAGCAACTGCTAAATAACCACCAATTGTTGTTACAATAACAGGTAACGCAATCGGAGCAGCTAAAATAGTTCCGCCAACAGCAGCCAATGCCAAACCAACATTTCGAAGCACTTTAAAAAATTTCGGTGTTGGAGCTTTTGCTCTTTTAATTAAACTCATGGCTCATTTTTTTAGGGTAACGATTAAACAATGTAGTAGTAGAACCTTTTCCTCCACCACCAATGTCAGAACTATCTCGATGGCTTTCCCTTTTTATAATGACATTGTCTTTAGAGCCACCAATCTCTTTGGAAGTATAATTTCCTGTTGAGGTGTCTTTTCTTCCACCAATTTCATTGGTTTCAGTCGAGCTTCGTTGAAGTGTTCCACTCGAACTTTTCCCACCACCAATACTATCGCGGGATAGAATTGCACATTCACCTTTAATTCCTTTGCAACCTCCAATTTCTCCATCAGTACTTAATCCGCAAGTACATCTTGACAAGCTTTCATCAAAATCTGACTTTAAATTAAATTCACTTTGTGGTAAAGTATCTGAATTAGATTGATCATCACAACTTGTGAAACCAATAGTCATTAATAAAACAAGCATTAACATTTTGATACTTCTAAAAATACGATTTGTTGAAGCAGTAGCTCCTAATAAATTTTTCATCTTTTAAGATTTAATAATTAATAAAACTTTTTCTGTGCTATCTAAAGCACGGTACACCAAGTCTTTCAACTTGACAAATGCCTTTCTTGACATCAGACCTAAACCTGGTCCAGAAAGTTTTGTAATTGGAGCAATACAACCGTTTAATTCTTTTAAAGCATTATTAGCAGGATGAAATAGAATAAAATTTCTATCTTTTACATCAATCACTTCCAAATGCCATTTAAACTTCCGACTATATCGCTTTCTAATAAAATACTTCCCTTCCGGAATGCAGGAAACCTTCGTTTCGTTCATCTTCCAAGGCAACTCAATTGTGTTACAAATTAATTTGCCATCGCATTCGAGTTTACCATTTGTTCCATCAGGGAAATAAGTTCTAGTGAGCAATAAAACCATTACACACCACTGTCAACCTTAGCAACAGATAATGGATTAAAAGCACCATTTTTCAACGGGTACATTGTTCCATTAATTTGTTGATAAAATTCAACTCCCAAAGCCAAAAACAAAGGTTTTGTACTAGCAGCTGTAACCGCATTCACTTGGTTAATAACCGCTGTTGGGGTTGCATCCCATGGCAAAATTGCCGTTTCAGAAGTAGCAACTACATACGTTTCAGCTTCAAAATCTACCTCGGCTCCGCCAGAGATAATCTTAAAGTGAGTAGTTCCACTTGGTGCAGCAATCATATTCGAAGGAATAAAAGAAGCAATATCAACTGATATTTCTCCAGCAACTCGGTCAATTGTTGCTACAAATGGCGCATACAAGCTAGTTCCTAGCTTACCGCGAATATTGAATTCAAAACCAAATAACAATTCAGCCTCTCCATCAATTACGTTACGCAAACCTCTATCACTCACTAAATCGGCTTGAATAACTTTAACCATAGCTTGGGTTAAACGACTTACCATTCTACCATCGGCAGAATTGATAAGTAATGGTCTTAAAGCAGTGCGCAAAAGCTTCCCAGCTTTTCCAGCTCTACCAAACTCGGAGCCATTCTCACGAGTTCTTTGAAACGCAGGATCACTGGCTATTCTACTAGCGTCAATTCCGCCTTTTTCTCTCGCCAAGTGTCCGTCTTGCGTTTTGTAAAAAGTAATATCACCGATAGTACCTTTTAGTTTAATTATGCCTTTCTGTCTAGCCATAATCTTTACAATTTTTGATTAATACTCATTTTCACAACTCACTTTCATTTCGTTAATCGTTGCAACTAAATCCCGAATGATTTACTCAAAGTTTCAATCATTAAAACCACATTTCAAACACTCTCATTTCTAAACCAAACAAAATCACACATAATCGACTATTATAATATCTGCTATTAATCAGAAATTACATAGATTTGTAGGAGATAATAAAGCTTACTCAAAGCCTAGTCAAAGGCATAGATAAAGTATTAAATTATAGAAAAGTGATACCAAGCAGCACTAGGGTATGTATATATCCAAAAGATGTGCAGCGCATAATGGGAAAAGAATATGCTCAAGCAAGATTGTATTTATTGAAGATTAAAAAGCACCTAAATAAAGAACCGCATCAGCTTATCTCTATTGAGGAATTTTGCGAGTATACAGGACTTAAAATAGAACATGTAGTGCGTTGCATAGTTGGATGAAAATTGAACGGCTAAAGGACTGCTAAACCACTGAAAATAAAAGAAACTAGTTCAAAAAATAGCATTGCTGATTTTGTCAATTAATGATAATTCATTATATTTGAATAGTCAAAGAAGTACAAATCGAATTAATCCATAAGGGGCACAATTCGGGGTACTTTAAAATAGTAAAATTGCAAGGTCAGTAATATCAAGACATACGAAAGCGGGTTGCAAACCCTCTTTCTCCGCCAGTAGAAATACAAACGGTACTAAAACCCACTAAATTCAACAATTTAGTGGGTTTTTCTTTTAGGGTTATATCAAATTATTCATTAAATCTCAAAGTTTAGGTGTCTTTCAAGGTGTCACTAAAAAATTAAATTTTCAGTGACACCTCGCAACGAAAGCACCGCTACTACAAGGTGTTCAACAACATATTCAAAAAATGTACATCTTGTGTGTAGTTATTAAATCGAATAAATTTAATACTAACTTTAAGGTCACCAACAATGAACACATCAGTATCAATTCTCTTCTACATCAAGAGAGCAAAAGCCAACAATTTAGGAGTTTGTCCAATCTACACCAGAGTTACAGTTAATGCTAAAAGATTTGAGTTTAGTACCAACAAATACATCAATCCCGATAAATGGTCCTCAGAAGGCAGCAAAGTTAAAGGCACTTCAGAAGAAGCTAGAACAATCAATAGTCATCTGGATTATCTAAAAAATCAAGTTTTAGAAGCAGAGAAGAAACTTTTCAAGAAAGATATTAGCGTTACTTCTGAAAATTTAAAGAATGAATTGTTTGGTCTATCAGAAACCAAGCGTATGCTCGTTCCCATCTTCCAAGACCACAACAACAAAATAAAAGAATTGGTTGGAAAAGAATACGCTCCTGGAACATTAGAACGCTACATTACTTCACTCAAGCATACTATTGAATTCATGAAATGGAAATACAACATTTCTGATATCGATATTACAAAGATTGATCATGCCTTTATAACCGATTACGAATTTTGGTTACGTAGTGTTAGAAATTGTGCAAACAACACAGCTGTTAAATACCTAAAAAACTTCAATAAAATCATCAAGCTTTGTTTGGCCAATGACTGGTTAGAAAAGAACCCATTTGCTAATTATAAATCAAAAGTCAAAGAAGTTGAGAGAGTTTATCTAACAGAAGTAGAAATCCAATCAATAATAGAAAAAGATTTCAAAACTGAAAGGCTTTCACTAGTTCGTGATATCTTCCTTTTTAGCTGCTTTACAGGTTTAGCATACATAGATGTCAAAAACCTAACAAAGTCACATATAAGCTACGGTATTGATGGAGAGAAATGGATATTCACGCACAGGCAGAAAACAGAAAGTGCTTCCAAAATTCCAATCCTTCCTGTTACACAAATGATAATAGATAAATACGAAAATCATCCACAATGCTTAAATGAAGACAAATTACTTCCGATTTTATCCAACCAAAAAATGAATGCGTATCTAAAAGAAATAGCCGGAGTTTGTGAAATTGAAAAAGAACTAACATTCCACATTGCTCGACATACTTTTGCTACTACTGTGACACTTACCAATGGCGTTCCAATTGAAAGCGTGAGCAAAATGCTTGGGCATAAAAATTTAAGAACTACACAACATTATGCTAAAGTTTTAGATAGAAAAGTTAGTGATGATATGAAGATTTTAAAAGATAAATTTTCAATTTTAGACAATAATATATTGAAAAAATCTTCAGTCACAAGCTAAACATTTCTAGTAATCAATGCTATTTAAAGCTATTAAGACTTTATTATTTGTTAAAAAAAGCATAAACACCATTTTAGTAACTTTATTTTAGTAATTTTGTTAACCAAATAGTTAAACTATATAATTAAACAATATGGATAAAATTAAAACTGAAAATACTGAAACTGAAATATTAATAGCTGCAAAAGAAATCTTTCAGCAAAAAGGAATGGCAGGTGCAAGAATGCAAGAAATAGCAGATAAAGCAAAAATTAATAAAGCATTATTGCATTATTATTATAGAAGCAAACAATTATTATTTGAAGCTGTTTTCAAAAGTGCTTTTTCGCTTTTAGCACCACAATTAAATAAAGTGCTAAATGATGATAGTGACTTATTTGAAAAAATACGAAAGTTCACTGAAAATTATGTTTCGTTTGTAATCAAACATCCCTATTTACCAAATTTTGTAATACAAGAATTAAATAAAAACCCAGAATTTGTTCAAAAGCTTCGCTCTGAAAAAAATTTTCCTTCCATTGAAAAATTTAAACTTCAAGTAAGTGATGCTATAAATCAAGGAATTATCAAACCAATCGAAGCCGAACAGCTATTTATCAATATTATCTCTTTAAATATTTTTCCTTTTATCGGAGAACCGCTATTAATGGCACTTGTTAATATGGATAAAGAAAGCTATAATAAAATACTAGAAAATAGAAAAACGGAAGTGGCTGAGTTTATCATTAATTCAATAAAAATATAAATTATGAAAACTAAGTTAATCATACTGATAGTATTGTCTATATCAATATATGCTAATGCACAACAGACTTTATCCTTGGAAGATTGTTACTCATTAGCTACAAAAAATTATCCTTTATCAAAACAAACAGGATTAATACAACAAAAATCAAGTTATGAAATTGAAGCATTAAGCAAAGGAAAATTACCAAAAATCGATGTAAATGCACAAGCAACTTATCAATCTGAAGTGATAGGATTACCTACTTCACTACCTGGAGTTCAATCTTTAAATAAAGATCAATATAGAGCAACTTTAGATGTAAATCAATTAGTATACAATGGTGGAATAATTGATGCAAATACTAAATTAAAAGAAGCACAAACCAAAACACAACAGCAACTAATTGAAGTTAGCTTATATCAAATAAAAACTCGAATTAATCAATATTTCTTTTCTGTTTTGTTACTTCAAGAAAAAAAGGCACTACTATCTTCAAAAAAAGAGTTATTAACTTCCAAAGTTAAGGAAGTGAAATCAGGAGTCAAATTTGGAGCAATTCTTCCATCATCAGAACAGGTTTTAGAAGCAGAAATTATTAAAATAAACCAGC
>NZ_JACTAC010000101.1 GCF_014486675.1 Flavobacterium macrobrachii | reverse complement strand
GTACCAAACATCTTGAAGCGAATTTGCAAAACAAGTAGTTGTTGTTCCCGTATTGCTCGAACCACTAAACGTACCCGATGTTCCTACACAACTGGTGTTTGGTGTTAAAGCAATTGCTCCCGAACATAAATCGTTTGCTGGTGTTGGGTAATTTTGAACACAAATGGTGAAGTTAGAGGAAATTGCAAAAGTTCCCACATGAAAAACTCTTATGTAATATGTTTCGCCAACTGTAAATGAATTACTTTGAAAAAATTCACTGGTAAGACTACTTGATGAATTGTCACAAGCAAAACTTGTTCCATTACATGAACCAGTAAAAATTTCCAATCCTAAATTAATATTAGCCTGATTTACAAGTGTAATACTGATGGTTGCATCATTTGCTACAAAACTGTACCAAACATCTTGAAGCGAATTTGCAAAACAAGAAGTTGATGTTTCGGTATTGCCTGAACCATTAAAACTTCCTGAAGTATTTATGCAATTGGGTGATGGATTTATTGAAATTGCATTTGAACACAAATCATTTTGAGCAGTTGCTTTAAAACAACTAAATAATACGATTAGAATGAGGTAAATTTTTTTCATGCCTATTTTTTTTTCAAAAATAAATAAATTTTTATAAAAAAATTAGCTGAAAAAAATGTCAATAATTTATTTTTATCAAAAGATTTATGATAATATAACAAAAAATTAAAAGTTTTGATTGAGAACAAAGTTTTTTACGTATTAAAAGAATAATTTAGTAGTTCTATTTTTTTTAAATCATGAACATAAAAATAACGGGTTCGGGTAGTTACATCCCAACAGAAGTAGTATCAAATATAGATTTTGCAAAACATGTTTTCTTAAATGATGACGGAACACCGTTTCCGCATCCGAATGATGTTGTTGCCGAAAAGTTTCTTGAAATTACTGGAATTCAAGAACGCCGTTATGTAACCGACGATTTAAACACCTCAGACATAGCCACGATTGCTGCCAAAAAAGCTATTGCTGATGCAGGAATTGACCCAGAAACGCTGGATTACATCATCTTTGCCCACAATTTTGGCAACGTTAAAAAAGGTGCCATTCAAAGCGATATTTTGCCAAGTTTAGCTACGCGAGTGAAGTTTGACTTGCGTATTAAAAACCCAAAATGTGTGGCGTATGACATGCTTTTTGGTTGCCCAGGTTGGATTGAAGGTGTCATTCAAGCGCAAGCTTTTATTAAAGCCGGTATGGCAAAAAAATGTTTGGTTATTGGTGCCGAAACCCTTTCGAGAGTGGTTGATTTACACGATAGAGATTCAATGATTTATAGCGATGGTGCCGGCGCAACTATTATAGAAGCCACCGAAGACGAAGGCGGAATTCTAGCCCACGAAACGGCTACGTTTACTTATGACGAGGCGTATTATTTATTTTTTGGTAACTCGTTCAACAAAGACCACGATCCTGATGTTCGCTATATAAAAATGCACGGTAGAAAAATTTATGAATTTGCATTAAGTCAAGTTCCAAAAGCGATGGCTTCGTGTTTAGAAAAAAGCGGTATCGACATTAGTGAGGTGAAAAAAGTATTGATTCATCAAGCCAATGAAAAAATGGACGAAGCCATTATTCAACGCTTTTACAAGCAATACAAACAAACACCTCCCGAAGGCATTATGCCGATGAGTATTCACAAGTTGGGTAACTCGAGTGTTGCCACTGTTCCAACCTTATATGACTCGTTAGTAAAAGGGCAAATTGAAAATCAAGAACTGCACAAAGGCGATGTGATTATTTTTGCTTCGGTTGGCGCTGGAATGAATATTAATGCAATTGTTTATCGAATGTAAAAAGCCAAGTATTTCTACTTGGCTTTTACAATTAAAAAACTACTTAACTATTCAATTAGTATGCTAAAAGCAACACCTAAAATAATACTATAAATCAATAGTATTGTTAGCTCTAATCGATACTTTTCTATCATTTTCATACTTTATTCGACAATAAGTTTTTGAACCGCTTTTTGATTATTTACATCCGTTACTTCTATCAAATAAATACCTTTTGACAACGAAGAAATATTAACTTCTTTTTGATTAGAAGACAGTACTTTTTGTCCTTGTAATGTAAAAACCTCAACTGAATTAATTTCACTTTCCACATTTATATTTACATAATCTTTGGCTGGATTTGGATATAAATTAAAGTTTAAGTTTTTACTAAATTCACTGTTTGATAAGGAATTAATAAGCTGAGTAACATCACTAGAGTTTAAACTATCGTTATAAATTCGTAAATCATCTACTCTACCATTAAAAAAACCACCAACACCTGTTGTTGTTCTTCCAATTCTAAACATTGTTCCTACTGTATTAAACATTAATGAACTAGTATTGACAAGAGTTCCATCTCTATAAATTTTGGTATCCAAACCATCATATACAAAAACCATTGTGTAATAAGTACCAAAGTTCATAGGGTTAGAAAAACTGATATCATTTGCCCAAAAATAATGCGTTGCCTGTGAAGCAGTATCTTGGGTATAACCAAATGATTGACCAGCAGTAGCTGTACCATAACTAAAAACATTATTGGCTTGTGACAAAGCACCAGATTCAAACATAAACTTAATAGCAACTGTTCTCTTTCTTGTTCCTTGAGGAAGTAATGGCAAAATAATTGCCTGAACATTATTGTTTAATCTAATGGCAGTATTGTTATCTATAAAACCAGAATTTGGATTACCAAAAGCGATAGTCGGATCACTTTTTTCTTGTGTATTTCCATTGAAATCAAAGTGATAAAAAGGTACTTTATTAAAATCCGCATCATAGGTACAAAAACCTGCAACATTGGAAGGCACTGCATTTCCAGCGCTATTGGTTGCTTCAACTCTATAAGTATAACAAGTTCCATTATCTAAACCCGGAATGGTAAAATTAACTGTTTGTGTTGTATTTCCTGAAACTGTTGGACCTGCAATTACACTTCCAATTCCTGCACCAACTTGAGTAAAAACAATGTTTGTAGTTGTGGTTGCTCCACCTGGATTTATATCAAAAAAAATAGTTCCACTAGTTGGTGTTGAACCAGTAAAATTTGTACCCGAAATAACTGGAACTGTTACAGAAGTTGATCCGGAAGTATAAAGTGTATTAATTTGACTAGCATTCAATTCTACATTATAAATTTTTAAATCATCTATCAAACCTGTAAAATTTTGACCATCGTTATAAGCGCCTGCAATTATTCTACCTATTGTAGCCGTTGTTCCTGTAGTAGCCCAAGTTTTTGTAAAACTAGAAAGCAAGACGTTATTTCTGTAAATCTTTGTTGTATTTACTCCATCATGAGTAACCACATAATGATACCACGTATTTAGCTCAAAAGCTGAAGGAGTTACTCCTATATTATTTGACGCTGGTCCAAATCCATAAACCTCAACTCTATTAGCATTAACAGTAATATTTGCAGGATTTTGTTGCACACCAAATGCTTGATTTGCAGCTTGCGTTCCATAACCAAAAGGATAATTATAAATATTATTTGTATCATCTATTGATTTAAACCAAAACGAAATAGTTCTAGCAGCATTTCCTATTGGCAAATTAGTCAAATTTGACGTCAAATAACATCCTCCACTTATTCCATTGATTTGTACTGCATTATTAGCAACCCCATTTCTATCCGTTCCATAAGAAATTGAATTTCCTGTAACAGCAAATGTTGCATTATTGGCAGAATTAGTTAAACTTCCGTTGAAGTTAAATTCTTGAATGGGTGTTTGTGCATTGATGTTGATACTAAACAATGCCAACCATAATACGTGTAGAGTTTTTTTCATAATTTGAGATTTTTATTTATAGCGCAAAATTAGACACATCAGCCTGCTACATAGAGTTGTAAATACACGAACCGTTGTTTTGAATTCATAAACTGTAAACTTATTTTTTACCTATTATTTCCTTTACAAACTACTTATAATGATTTTCACTTCATCAAATGTTGTTTTGACTTCATAAACCGTATTTTTTTGACTAACTTTTTTCATGAAAAACAGTTACATTTGAAAATAGAAATCACCACTTTTATGAAAGTCCTAATTGTTGACGACGAACCTAAAGCTCGCTCTATACTTAAAAATATTATTACTGATTATTGCAAAGGCATTGAAGTAATTGATGAAGCAGCTAGTGTAAACGAAGCAGTAAAAATTATTAACAAACAAAAACCCGACATTGTTTTTCTGGATATTGAAATGCCTAACGAAAATGGTTTTGCCTTGTTCGACTACTTTGATGTTCCGCCGTTTGAAACTATTTTTTGTACCGCTTATTCTGAGTATGCTTTACAAGCTTTTGAAGTTTCAGCTATTGATTATATCTTAAAACCTATTAGTATTAGCAAAGTGCAAGCTGCTGTTGAAAAAGCCATCAAAACTAGAGGTCAAAACAAAATTATTGAGCAAGTTTCGGTTTTAAAAGAAAACCTTTCGGTGCAGCAATTGCAAAAAATTGGGTTACCGCTTTCTGATGGATTGCAGTTTATAAAAATAGAGGACTTACTTTATTTTGAAGCCGATGGTTCTTATACTCACGTTATTACTACCAAAGGGAATTATCTAATCAGTAAAAAAATTAAAGAATTTGACGAATTACTTCAAAACGACAATCGCTTTTATAGAGTGCATCGTTCTTACTTGGTCAATATTTTAAAAATCTCAAAGTACAGCAAAAAAGATGGAGCTACACTCGTTTTTGAAAACAACAAAATTATCCCAGTTGCTAGGGAAAAGAAAAATGATTTCGACGAATTTATTGGTGGTATCAGTGTATGAAAAAACGTTTTTTATTTCAGTGTTGCTTACTTTTTCTTTTTCAAATGGTGCTTTCTCAATCTAAAAATGAGACTACACTTTTAGTAAAAGACAGTTTGCTTTGCTATGATTTGAATAAAAAAATTGAAGAAGAAAACAACCATTTACTTTGGATAAAAGACAACAACCAACTCAAAACCATTGCTTCCAAAAACTTAAAATCCAACAATTATACTTTTCAAAAAACGTTTTACAAATACTATTCAATTGCATTGCTCAATGATGGTGCATTTTACAATTATACTGATCAATACCAGAAAGCCATCAATTGTTATAAAAAATCATTTTTAGTCGCCAAAAAAATCAATTTTGATGAACAGTGCGCTTCCAATTTGCAAAATATAGGTACCGCTTTTGACTATCTTGGCAAAGTAGATAGCAGTTTGATTTATTTTAAAAAAGCGTTGCGCTATGCTAATCAGTCTAAAAATAAAACGACGATTGCCTATGTTTTAACAGACATTGGACATGTATATAATCTAAAAGGTAATACTACTCAAGCCATTGAAAACAACTTAAAAGCTCTTAAAATTTTTGAAGAAGTTAATGATATCGAAGGTGTTGAGCGAACCTATTTAGCGCTTGGTAGAATATTTGACAATCAAAAAGAATATCAAAAAGCAATAGTATATTATCAAAAAGGATTAAAAATTGCTACTGATAATCAACTGGAAAACAGACAATCCATCCTTTTAAACAGTTTGGCTAATTCAAATTTTCAACTAAATAAATATAGCGAAGCCAAAAAATTTGCTCTAAAAAGTTTAACCATTTCAAACAAGAATAATTTTGAAACCGCAAAAGCCATGTCGCTCAAGCATCTTGGTGAAATTGCTTTAGAAGAAAAAAACTTTAACCAAGCCGAAGATTATTTTAAACAATCGGCTGATTTGTTTAGCAAACTTAATGTTAATAACAACTTAGCGCGAGTTCAAATCAACTTGGGAAAAATTTATCTCTTCAAAAAAAATTATAAACAAGCACTAATTGATGCAGAAAAAGGGTTCAAAATTGCCAAAATCTCCAATTATCCTGCTGAGAAAAAAGATGCTGCCGAGTTATTGAGCGCTATTCATCAACATTTAACTAACTACAAAGCTGCTTTTGACTATCAAACTTTAGCAAAAAATATTGGCGACAGCATTTTTTATGACGAAAATAAAAACATCGCTTTAAAATCGGAGTTTAAATATGAAACCGAAAAAAAAGAAAGCCAAATTAAAGCATTATCCCAACAAAAAAAGATTGCTGAACTAGAAAACCAACGTCAAAAATCAATCAATCTTTTCATCATTATCTTTTTAGTTTCATTGGTCGTTATCAGTTTTTTATTGTTCAAACGCTATAAAACTAACAAAGAAAATGAACTCTTAAAAATTTCATTGGAAGAAACAGAAAAAACGCTTTTGGCTGAAAAAAAAGCTACCGAAAGCGAACTCAAAGCACTAAAAAGTCAAATGAACCCGCATTTTATTTTTAATGCACTCAACTCCATTCAAGAACAATTTATGTATGGCGACAAAGTAATTGCCAACGAGCAAATGGGCAATTTTACTTATCTAACCAGACAAATTCTTGCCGTCTCGGGCAAAAAGAAAATTCCTTTATCGACCGAAGTGGATATACTTACTAAATATCTTGAACTAGAAAAAATGAGGTTTGACAATGACTTCACTTACTCAATAGCTATTGATGATACCATAGACGATGAATATACCGAGTTACCGCCAATGCTCATTCAGCCATTTGTAGAAAACAGTATTAAACACGGGCTTTTGCACAAAGAAGGAAATAAAACCGTGAGCATCAATTTTACTCTTGATGCCGATGAAGAATTCATTATTTGTACCGTAGAAGACAACGGCATTGGTAGAAAAAAATCAGAAGCTATAAAGACTAAAAATAACCACAACTCGTTTTCCACCACCGCCGTTTCTCAACGATTGCAGCTCATTAATAATGACAACAACAATGATGGTTTGCAGTACATAGATCTTGAAGACATAAACGGAAATGCAATTGGCACTAAAGCTGTTTTAAAAATTGCTTTGGTATAAAAAAAGTAATATTGCTAGCCAAACATTAACTAAAAACCATAAAAAAAGGGCTCAAAACCCAATGTTTTAAAACCCTTTCCTACTAAAATGAAACATTTATTTTAATCGCCAACGGTTATCGTAACCACATCACTCCAGCTGCCCACTTTTTCATCTTTAAACATATACATTGCTCTGTATCGCCAAACGGCGCTCTCACTACCCGATGGCAAAGGCGTTGTATCTACAAAATTTGGACGCAAATCTTTATCCAAAAACACAAAACCGCTACCCGTATCTTTTTCTATAATAATAGCATCATAAGTGGACTTCTTCCATTGTAGATTTACTCTTCCTCCATTCATTACTGCTTTTAGAATAGGCTGAACATTTTCTAGTGGCATTCTATTACTAAACGTCCCTTCAATACCAAGATTTTGACCAATAGCTTCGGTATAGTTTTTATGCGCTTTAATGCGCTTGGCTTGAATTAAAAAACGAGATTGAATACCTGGCAAAACCTCATCAGGAATAGGTGTAATGTTAGAAGTTTCTGGTACTGGATTTAATTCTGGATTACCCGTATCAAGCCGAAGAATATTTTTAAAACCAATCCAACTTTTCTTGTAATCCGTAATTTTTTTGGCAGAAGTTACTGCCCATGTAAAATAAAGACGTCAGCTTCTGCCTCTGCTAACTCTGCTTCAGATATACTAAAAATATCTTTATAACCTGGCAACTTACTAGAAAAGTTTGTCAATTGAACGGCAAACTTTTCATCATTTTTCTGTAGAAAATACATAATTTAAAATTTAATGGTTAATAAATAAATTCAAAATACATGTAGTGCTTTTATCATACTTTTTTATTTTGTCGCTTTTTTTTAATAACGGTTAAATTATTTTTTTATTGTATTGTTTTCCATTGCTTTACAAAAAATATCTTTAAAATTATTTTAGAAATTTTTCAGAAAGTCACTATTTATAATCGCCAAGAAATTATTTGTTAAACCAAAAAAAATTAAAAAAAAAA
>NZ_JACTAC010000100.1 GCF_014486675.1 Flavobacterium macrobrachii | reverse complement strand
AGCAGTTAACCGAAATTAAATTTGAAAACATCAAATTATTAAATAACCTTTCAGAATTAACTTTTTCAGATATTGATACCGAAACAACTTTAATACAACCAGTATCATATCCAAATAGCACTAATACAACAAGACCTGAAATTGCTTTTTATGATTTACAAAATCAGCAATTAGAGTTCTCGAAAAGTGTACTATCTAAATCAAATCTTCCAAAAATAAATGCTTTTGGTCAAGCGGGTTATGGTAATCCTGGATTAAACATGTTAGACAATTCTTTTCAACCATTTTATGTTGTTGGCCTAAAAGCGAATTGGAATATTTTTGATTGGGGCAAAACCAAAATAGATAAAAAAGCATTGGATATATCTAAAGAAATAGTAACATCTGAGAAAGAAACATTTGAATTAAATAACAAAATACAATTAGAAGAGCAAGATTTTGAAATTAAAAAATTAGAACAACTGCTGCTTTCTGATACCGAAATAATTCAAATACGTGAAAAAGTTATTAAATCCTCAGATGCTCAATTAAAAAATGGTGTGATAACATCGTCTGAATATCTTATTGAATTAACCAATTTATTTGAAGCAAAAAATATTTTGAAAACGCATGAAGTTCAATTAGCAGCAGCTAAATCAAATTACGAAATAATTAAAGGAAAATAAAATAGTACCCGAAAAATTTAAAAAAATGAAAAAAATAAACATAATAATTTTAGCAACGATAGGGTTAATTTCTTGTAACAAAAATAACGATAAAGCTGACGGTTATGGGAATTTTGAAGCAACTGAAATAACTATTTCTTCAGAAGCTAACGGTAAAATAGAGTTTTTAAAAGTCGAAGAAGGAGATGAATTAAAATCTCAATTACAAGTAGGATTAGTTGATACATTACAATTACATTTTGCGAAACAACAATTAATTGCTTCTAAAAGCACCGTGTCGTCAAAATCCGCAAATATAATATCACAAAAAAGCGTCTTAAATGAACAATTAAAAACAGCTAAATTAGAGAAAAACCGAATCCGTAATATGTATTCTGAAAATGCTGCAACTAAACGACAAGTAGATGAAATTGAAGGAAAGGTAAAAGTTATCGAAGAGCAAATTAAAAGTGTCGGAACTCAAAACGCACCTATTTTAAATGACTTAAAATCGATAGATGTACAAATTGCTAGAATCAATGATCAAATAGCAAAAAGTAAAATTATTAATCCTATTAATGGAACTGTTTTAACTAAGTATGCTGAACCAGGCGAAATAACAGCATTTGGAAAACCACTATACAAGATAGCTGATATTTCTGAAATGACTTTGCGAATCTATGTAAGCGAAACACAGTTGTCAAAAATAAAAGTTGGACAAAATGTATCGGTAAAAATTGATGCTGAAAAAGATATGAAATCATATCAAGGAAACATTTCATGGATTGCATCTTCGGCAGAGTTTACTCCTAAAATTATTCAAACAAAAGAAGAACGAGTAAATCTCGTTTATGCCGTAAAGGTAAAAGTAAAAAATGACGGTAGTCTAAAAATCGGAATGCCAGCAGAAATGTGGATAAAATAACAACTTAATAGTTAGTTTTAAGTTTATATCATTAACAATTAATTTTTTAAAAACACATAATTTTAAAAATTAAATACAAAAAATATGAAAGCAAATCTTATAATAATCGTAATTACATCTTTTTTTATTTCAAGTTGTAATAACAAAACGTCATCAATTCCAATAACCGAAAGCAATTTAACTACTGATAATAAAGCATTTGAATTATTTCAGCAAAAATGTTACGCTTGTCATAGTGTTACAACAAAATCTCATGATGAAATTATTGCTCCTCCAATGGTAGCTGTAAAACGTAGATATATGAAAGAGTATGATTCTAAAGAAGATTTTGTAAAAGCTATTGTTGCTTATGCTATTGATCCGAAAACAGAAAATGCTTTGATGATTGGAGCTGTTGATAAGTTTAATGCTATGCCAAAACAAGATTTTAAAGAAGATGATCTAACAAAAATTGCATCTTACATTTATGATAATGAAATTGAAACTCCAGAATGGTTTGAAGATCATTTTCAACAAAAGCATAAAAATGGACAAGGGATAGGAAATGGTAGAAATAAATAAACAATGAAAAATTTAATATCATATGGCATAGCATTTCTGTTAGCTGCATTTGGTTTACTTACCTTGTTTTTGAGTGCTTCAGTAATTTTTGACTTATTTGGAATTAGAGCCAAAGAAGGAAATTATGTTTTGTTCATAGTTTGGGCAAATTTCATCAGTAGCATAATCTATTTAGTAGCAAGTTATGGCTTTGTTAAAAACAAAAATTGGACATCAACTATTTTAGGAATTTCGGCACTAATTCTCATAAATGCATTTATTTGCTTTATTATTTATATCTACACAGACGGAGTGCATGAAACCAAAACAATTGGTGCAATGATTTTTAGAATTGTTGTAACCATAATCTTTGTTGCATTTGCTTATTTCACTATCAATAAGAAAAACCAAATTAATATTAATTAAAAAATTATAGAACATGTTAAAAATAAAAATTGCCCTTTTAGCTACATTTAGTTTACTTCTTTTCTCTTGTAATACGAAATCGAAAGAAGAAAAAGCTACTAAAATTAAAACTGAAGAACACCAACATTCTGAAAGCGAAACAATTCAATTAAACAATGGTGAAAAATGGAAGGTAGATGATAATATGATGCTACACATTCGTAATATGGAAAAAGATGTAGACCATTTTGACCAAGAAAAAAGCACTAATTATTCATTATTAGCTAATAAATTAAAGACAAATATTGATATCCTAACATCAAATTGTACCATGAAAGGACAAGCTCATGACGAACTTCACAAATGGTTAGTTCCATACATAGAATTAGTCGATTCGTTTTCTAAAGAAAAATCAGCAAATCAGTTTACAGAAATTCAAAATTCGTTTAAAGCATTTAATCAATATTTCCAATGATTTTAAAAAACTTACATACCGAAAATAAACCCGTTCAAACACAATTATTATTTGAACCAAAAGACGCTAAAGTAATTTCATTGCAAATAGCAAAAGGTGAAACACTTAAAGAGCACGTTTCAAAAATACCTGCATTGTTAGTTTGCATTTCAGGAAATGCTGTTTTTACTGATGATAAAGGAACAGTCGTTAATCTCAATTCAGGCACTTATGTAATGATTGAAGAAAATGTAAAACACGCAATAAAAGCAATTGATGAAAGTAATTTCTTATTGATGAAATAATGAGTATTGCTGTAAACAACATATCAAAATATTACAAAAAATTAAAAGCAGTCGAAAACATTACTTTTAATGTAAATGACGGAGAATTATTTGGTTTAATTGGACCTGATGGCGCAGGAAAAACAACTATTTTCAGAATACTTACTACGCTTTTAGTTGCCAATGAAGGAAGTGCTGAAGTAGCAGGTTTTGACGTAGTCAAACAACTCAAAGAAATCAGAAACTCTGTTGGCTATATGCCAGGAAAATTCTCGCTATATCAAGATTTAACTGTTGAAGAAAATCTACATTTTTTTGCCACTATTTTCGGAACCACAATTGAGGAAAATTATGATTTAATTAAAGATATATACATTCAAATTGAACCATTCAAAGACAGAAGAGCAGGTGCTCTTTCGGGCGGAATGAAACAAAAATTAGCATTATGTTGTGCGTTAATTCATGCTCCAAAAGTATTATTTCTTGACGAACCAACTACAGGAGTTGATCCCGTTTCTCGAAAAGAATTTTGGATAATGCTAAAAAGATTACAACAAAAAGGCATTACAATATTAGTTTCAACACCCTATATGGATGAAGCTTCTCTTTGCGATAGAATTGCATTAATTCAAAAAGGCAAAATTTTAAAAATAGAAACACCTGAAAATATCATTAACAACTACGAAAAAGTAATTTATGATGTACAAGCAAAAAACACACACGGATTGATTCACGATTTAAAAAATTATCCAAATCAATACAGTGTTTATGCTTTTGGTGAGTTTGTACATTACATAGATAAAAATGCAACTTTCAATCCAAACGATTTACAAACCTATTTGAAAAATAAAAATCATACGGATATAATTATTAAACCTGCTACAATAACCATTGAAGATGTTTTCATGGACTTATAAACAAAAAAATGGAAAGAGAAAAAATAATATCTGTAAAAAATTTAACAAAAGAGTTTGGTCATTTTACTGCTGTAAAAGGCATTTCATTTGATGTTTATAAAGGAGAAATTTTTGGTTTTTTAGGAGCCAATGGAGCAGGGAAAACAACAGCTATGAAAATGTTGATTGGAATTTCAAATCCTACTTCAGGTGAAGCCAATGTTGCAGGTTTTGATGTTCACTCACAAGCCGATATGGTAAAAAAAAGTATTGGTTATATGAGCCAAAAATTCTCAATGTATGATGATTTAACTATTAAAGAAAACATTACTTTTTTTGGTGGAATTTATGGATTATCAAGAATACAAATCAAACAAAAAATCGCACAATTAATAGAAGAATTAGAACTTCAAGAAGTAGCAAATAATTTAGTAGGTTCGTTACCATTGGGTTGGAAACAAAAATTGTCGTTTTCAGTTGCATTACTGCACGAGCCAAAAATTGTTTTTCTCGATGAGCCAACAGGAGGCGTTGACCCAATAACCCGAAGACAATTTTGGGAAATGATTTATACACAAGCTTATAAAGGTACTACCATTTTTGTAACCACACATTACATGGATGAAGCAGAATATTGTGACCGTGTTTCTATTATGGTTGACGGCTCTATTGAAGCTTTAGACACCCCAAAAAATTTAAAACAACAATTCAAAGTAGATTCTATGAAT
Source organism: Flavobacterium macrobrachii (assembly GCF_014486675.1). Lineage (GTDB taxonomy): Bacteria > Bacteroidota > Bacteroidia > Flavobacteriales > Flavobacteriaceae > Flavobacterium > Flavobacterium macrobrachii. The sequence continues at coordinate 3,325 of NZ_JACTAC010000100.1, read as the reverse complement.
GATGTTTTTTTAAAATTAGCAAGGAATATAGAATAATAAATCACTACAACACTTGAAACTTAAACTAGAAACAAAAAACAAATGAAAAGATTTATCGGATTTGTAAAAAAAGAATTCTACCATATTTTCAGAGATAAACGTTCTTTGTTTATTCTGTTTGGTATGCCGATTGCCCAAATTTTATTGTTTGGTTTTGCCATAACAAATGAAATTAACAATGTTGACATTGCCATTTTAGACCAATCAAACGATATAGAAACACAAAAAATTATCTATAAAATAAAAGCATCACCCTATTTTAATGTTGAAAACCAAATTGAAAAAGAAAGCGACATAGAATCAGAATTTAAAAAAGGAAAAATCAAGGCAGTTCTTATTTTCGAACCAAATTTTAGTAAAAATCTAGAAACCAAAAAAGTAGCAGTAGTTCAAGCAATTACCGATGCGACCGAACCTAATGTTGCCAACACAATAGCAAATTATACCTCAGCAGTTATACAAAATTATCAATCGCAAAAAAAACAATCCAATAGTAATCCGGTAAAGGTTGAAGTACAATCGAGAATGTTTTACAATCCTGAACTCAAAAGTGTTTTTAATTTTGTTCCGGGTGTAATGACCGTTATTCTAATGCTTGTTTCAGCTATGATGACCTCTATTTCTATCACACGAGAAAAAGAATTAGGCACTATGGAAATTCTTTTAGTTTCTCCATTAAAACCATTTCAAGTAATTATTGGAAAAGTATTTCCTTATATTTTTCTTTCCATTATCAATGCAATCGTAATATTAACATTAGGCTATTTTGTGTTCAAAATGCCTATAAATGGAAGCATCTTTTTGTTAGCTTTTGAAAGTATATTATTTATCATTTCTGCTCTTTCATTGGGGATATTAATTTCTACCGTTTCTAATTCTCAACAAACCGCAATGATGTTATCATTAATGGGTTTGATGCTACCAGTAATTATTCTATCAGGATTTATATTTCCTATAAATAGTATGCCTTTACCCATGCAAGTAATCAGTAACATCATACCTGCAAAATGGTTCATTATTATTGTAAAAGCCATTATGCTCAAAGGTGTCGGAATTCAATATATATGGAAAGAAACCCTTATATTAATTGGGATGACCGTATTTTTTATAACATTGAGCATCAAAAAATATAAAATTAGACTAGAGTAAGAATAGTATTACTGTAAAGGTTTAAAAACAATCATTGGGATATAAAAATAAATTATGAAATCGCCATTAACAAAAAGTTTGCGCAAGCAAACACAAATAAAAATAGCGATACATATGCACCAAAAAACAAATAATTTTTACATATGAAAACAATATTATTCATCATACAAAAAGAATTCAAGCAAATTTTTAGAGATAAAAGTATGCTCCAACTGATATTTATATTACCCATTTTGCAATTATTAATTTTGTCAAATGCAGCTACATTCGATGTTAAAAACATCGCAATTACTTTTGTCGACAATGACCAAAGTCGGGAATCAAGAGATTTAATAAATTCGTTTAAATCCTCAACCTATTTTAAAGTTACAGAACCCTATTTTTCTGAAAAAGAAGCTATCCAAGAAATGCAAAAAGGAAAAACCGATATTATTGTAAATATTCCAATTCACTTCAATCGTGACCTTCAAAAAGACCAAAAAACAAGTATCTCAGTAAGTATTAATGCTATAGATGCTGCAACAGCAGGTGTTGAAAATGTATATGTAACACAAATTATAAATACATACAATCAAAATATTCAAATGCAGTCCAACTATTTTTCAGGAAACAAAGAAATACCTCAAAATATTATAGTTATACCGTCTTTTTGGTACAACAAAACCTTAAACTACAAAACCTTTATGGTCCCAGGTATCTTGGTTTTATTGGTTACTATGCTTACTTTATTTCTGTCATCAATGAATATAGTTAGAGAAAAAGAGTTAGGTACATTGGAGCAAATTAATGTAACACCAATAAAAAAATATCAGTTTATAGTTGGAAAATTATTTCCATTTTGGGTACTTGGCTTAGTGATTTTGACTGTTGGCTTACTTATAGCTAAAGTTGTTTTTAATGTTCCCATGCTAGGTAATATTTTCCTTGTTTATGGTTTTACATCAGTGTATTTGCTATTAATTTTAGGATTCGGACTATACATATCTAATCATACCGAAACCCAACAACAAGCTATGTTTATTGCGTGGTTCTTTATGGTGATTTTCATATTAATGAGTGGTTTATTTACACCTATCGAAAGTATGCCAAAATGGGCACAAAGCTTAACATTGTTAAACCCTATTCGATACTTTGTAGAGTTCATAAGAATGGTTCTACTAAAAGGATCCGGATTTTATGAAGTATTACCAAACCTATTAATTGTTACCGGATTTGCAGTATTTGTAAACGGCATGGCGGTTTGGAGTTATAAAAAATCAAATTAGAAACTTAGCTTAAATCAAAATATTTATAAGTATTGAATTCAAACTTTTAGAAATCTTGAATTCAACAAATAAATGAAAACATGAAAAATAAAATAGTTTTGATTTCTATTATTTTAATAACATCTATTTCATCGGCACAAACTAAAACAGATTCAATAGTTTCACTTAGTTTAGATAAAATAGCACAAGTTAACCAAGGAGAAAGTTATGTTACATTTCCTTTTGATATTGGAAATTTAGAACCCTTACTATTTGAAGCAAATGTTAGTCCTAATTTTAAAATTCGAGAACGTAAAGATTCAAGATTAATGGCAGTACTTACCTCTCAAATCATTATAAGAATGTTTGATGAATATTCATATCCAGTAAAAACACCCAGTTATATTCCTCAAATAGCATTTTATTTTCTAACAGGTCATAAAGAATCAGCCAATAAATTAACACTTTTTGGTAAAATTGCACATCATTCGAATGGTCAAAACGGAAATTTCTATACCGAAAATGGAGATGTCAATTTACAATCCGGTAATTTTGCAACAAATTATATAGAAATTGGATTTTTAAAATCATCTTACAGTAACCAACTCAATGCGTTCAAATTTATTAAAAGCTCTATTGAAATTCATCCAAAAAAATGGATGTTAGAAGAACTTCAAGGTCAATATAGTGGACTTCGATGGCACAATACCTTTTTAGCCTACAAGCTTCCTATGAAAAGTAGTCTAATAAAAAATAAAGAACAAAGAGCAAACTTTTCTATAAAAGCTGAAACTACTTTGATGCTTGATAATATTAATAATTGGGATACTTTTAATATAGACAGACTTAATACAAGTTTAATTGTTTATTATCATCCAAAATTTTTAGAAGAT